>DAOWFD010000346.1 GCA_030638185.1 Candidatus Aegiribacteria sp. | reverse complement strand
GGGCCTTCTTGCGTGCGTCCGGCTTGCTGAAGAGAAGAACCTCTATCTGGATTACCTTGTACAGGATGGCGCAGGGTCGGGAATACGTTTCAGGCTTGGCAACCACCCGATCCGATAGAATTCAGCATACTTACCGATTACTTCCTGCCGGTCATACTATCAATCACACCTGTCAGAACGGCTATTATCACTGCGGCCAGTACGGCCCACCAGTAACTTGCAACGTAGAATCCCCCTACCCATTCCCGGGCTATGATAAGAACAAGACCGCTCACAAGGAATCGTGACAGACCCAGCGTCAGCAGATATACGGGACATGTCATGACGTTCAGAATCGGTGCCAGAATGAAATTCAGCAGACCAATAACAGCAGCAGTCCATACAATGGACCAAAAGCCGACGAATTCCATACTGGCACCGAGAATCATAGATGTAAGCCAGAGCGCCACACCTGCAACAATCCATGCACCTATTAGTTTTTTCACCCTTTCTCCTTACTTCCGAATAGCATAGTATATAAACATTAAGAAAAGGGGTAGTACTATGGTCAGTATATTCATTTCCGTCATTCTTCTTCTTTCACCAGCAGAACGTGATTCTCTTCTTGCCGAAATGTCATTCAATACGGGTTTCTGGGAGGAAGTTTTTAGTCAGTATTCCGGAGACACACTCAGTTATTCTGAACACCTTTTCCTTACAATTCCAAAAGAGGACAGGGAAGGCATGACTGCTGTGATCCTTGAGGACCATGTCCTGGGCGCCATAAGCACCAGAAATATATGGTATGACTATCTAACTAATTCCATTTTCCTAAATTACCTGCTTCCCTTCAGAATAGACAACGAACCGCTTTCATCCTACAGATCTGCACTGGGAGCCTGGCTCAGCAGGCGGGTACAACCCGGAGAAACAGCAGTCGTTATGGCGAAAGAAATACAAGATGTAATCACTCATGCAATCACTGTAACGGGGTACAGCTATGATGGCTCAGTTTTTACTCCTACTCAGATTATCCCTGCTGGACAGGCTTCCAGAGAGGGAAGATGGGTCCTTCTTGGATCATCCTTAAGGACAATGGGCATTCCTGCCCGACCTGTGAAGGGATGGTTTCCGGGAGTTGATCGGAATCTCTACCTGTGGTTCGATATCTGGACCGGCGAGGAATGGTACACTCTTTCCACCGGAATTCCACCGCTTGAATATGTCAAAGCGGCTATCGAATTCCCATCTATGCGTAATATCACCGGAAACTACAGGGATACTGGAACCCTTCTTACAACGCCGCTGGTGGATTTTACCGAAGGAGGTTGGAGTGTTAATCTGCTCATACCATCGGGTGATGACACAACGACCATCGATAACGTAAACATCGATCCCTTCGAGAGGGTTTCCACCGAACTTGCTGCCGGGGAGTTCCTGTTGAGAGTACAGTTTTCTGACAGGGGTGAGGTAGTAGGTACATGGCTTCAGAACATAGTGATCTATGCTGACTCGACGACTATCATCGACCTTACCGAGGCTGAATACGCCATAACCCCTCTACCCTGATAGAATCAGTCTTTATCGATTGGAGAATGCCCCATGAAAACCATACTATTGGTTTTACTGTGTCTTTACATCGCAGCTCCACTTCAAGCGGAGAACGTGAACGGTTCGATAGAATACTTTGGTGATATCAAAATACTTAATCTCTGGGGAACCTGGTCCGAGATGGGCTATGCCCACGGATATCTTCTGGGTCCGGATATAAGCGACTTTTTCCACGAATATGTTCTGGAGATGGTCGGAGGTGTATCCAACTACGAAGGCGCCAGAGTGTTTTTCCTGGTGTATTTCGACATACCCCCCGAATTCATTGATTACTCCCAGGGGATTGTCAGCGGTATTTCCGATACTGTCAGCATCTATTCGGTTCCCCTGGGAAGAAATATGGATTACATAGATATTTGTGTAGTATCTGCAACTCCGGATCTGTCGGCACTCCCGGGAATGAACCAATTCCTCTGCACCAGCGTCAGCGCCTGGAACAGCGCAACCACGAGTGACCCGGAACTGAACAGCGCACCAGCAGTATCCCGCAATCTTGATTACTATGTGGACACAGGCGGTTCGATTCTTGAGAATAATCTCCTGATAACCTTCGATCCCGAAACGGGCCAGGACTGCATATCAGTGGGATTCCCCGGATTCGCGGGCTGTCTTTCCGGAATGAACGAGTCTGGAATCAGCGCCTGTCTTAATATGGGCAACAATCAGGGAACCTCTAATTACACCCCTCCATTCATTCCAATATGCATGGCCCTGTCTCTGGGCCTTTCGGATGAAAATTTCAACGGCAGCGGCTCATGCGACGTACAGGACATGAAGGATGCCCTTACCGAATGGAACAGGTGCAACTCCTACGATATCCATGTTGTAGCGAACAGGACTCTTGCCGGACAGGACTCAGCTTCCGTGGTGGTTGAGGTGAACAACCTCAACGGATACGCCTTCAGATATTCCGAAGACGAGCCTTATATTGCCCCTTGCAGGATGATTCTCACGAATCACCACAGGGTACTCATACCACCGGTGGGATGTTACCGCTACAGCTATCTCATGGATTCACTTACGACGAACCCTGATGTTACACTTGAAAGACTGTGGAATTTCATGGAAGCGGTCGGATGGCCGGCGACTCCAGGGTCAGGTGGAACTATCCAGACAATGATATTCATGCCCGAGCAGTTGAAATTTGGTCTGGCCTTTGCCACATTATCAACTCCTTCGTACAAGCAGATTCCCGAATGGATCGAATGGACGGATATCTTCCCCAATCATACTCCGCAGGGTATTGAAGGCAGTATTAATACTGAACAGGCAATTCTGGTAAGCCCGAATCCTTCATCTGGAATCGTATCGATATCATATAGTGGTAATGTTCATGACATATCGGTTTACGATACAGCAGGCAGGAAAATCGATGTAAGCATCTATGAATCCGGAGAAGGCTGCCTGAGTGCTGACCTTTCATCTCTGCCTGAAGGAGTTTATCGAATATCGGTACGGATTGATAATACGGTCTTAACAGAGAATGTAGTTGTTATAAGATAACTGCTTTACTTCTTGACACGACTGACGTTGAAGACCTATAATTTCGGCTCCGCTGGCGGGTCGTCCAACGGCAGGACAACGGATTCTGGTTCCGTTTATTGGGGTTCGAATCCCTGCCCGCCAGCCAGTTTTGACGGTGAAGCCTTTGACGCCTCTATAACGTTGAAGGCCTTCGCTATTCTGGGGTTCGAATAACCCTCTTCCATAGAGTACTCCAAACCATCAGGAAACAGGGCTTGCTGTAGCCTCTGTTTGCCCTCCAGATCGGCACTTACCCAGGTGTTCGAAGAGTTACGAAGGACCCATGCGCTGGCATTGAATAATCGATCGATATCAAGGTTATGATCCTGTAATCCTGAGATCTCATTCTGAGTGGTAGTTATCTCCTCTGTTACCGCTGCAAGTTCCTCTTCATAGACATCCTGTGTAATGGATTGTTCATGGAGAAAGGCGTTGATGATTCTGGAACGGTGATGGCGGAGATCAGAGAGGTGGGATTGGAGTTCCGAGATCCTCCTGGTAAGTTCCTTCTGCTTTGTCTCCCAGACATTCATGACGATTTCCTTGAAGTAGCGGAGGAAGTCATGTGTTGGAACGAGGGATTCAGGGAGGTTGATGAACTCTATCTCAAGTTGTTCCTTACGAATACTGACTGACATGCATCCTTTCTTGCAGCAGTGATAGTAAAGATTGCATGATATTATGTAACACACAGAGATGGGTGCCGGGTTTGACAATCTTACATTTCAGGATATACTGGAAACGAAAATGTCAGATTGTCAGATCCAGCACCGCTAGTGCAGA
The DNA here is from genome assembly GCA_030638185.1 of Candidatus Aegiribacteria sp. Lineage (GTDB taxonomy): Bacteria > Fermentibacterota > Fermentibacteria > Fermentibacterales > JCC-6 > Aegiribacteria. The sequence goes on along the minus strand of DAOWFD010000346.1, from coordinate 3,341 downwards.
TTCTAGTGAAGAGTTTTAGTTTATTCTACACTTCCCATTCGACCGTATTCCTCGCCCATAAGGATATGCTTATACTCAGTTTCGTTTTCCATAGGCGCAGTGATCTCAAAGCCGGCTTCATCCTGGAAAAGCATTATGTAGTCGGAACCGCCGAATAGGAAATTACCAAGCATATCGCCTTTCTCACAGGTATTGCCTACGGAGACGTTATCTTCGAAATTGACCGATGATACCATGGCCATACCCATAGGAATTAGTGCTACCAGCCCGAATTCCCCGGTATCTATGATTACGTAACCCAAGGTTTGAGAAAACTGCCATCCGGTGGAATCGAGGGGGATGTATTTACCCTGTTCTTCATCCCATGATACCTCCAGAGCTACGTTCCTTGTAAGGATCGCCTTCTCTACAATCTCCCCTCCTACAGCGAAGTGGTAGCGATGGTAGTCGTAAACGTTCAGGAATACATGAGCAAGTACGCCGTTTGCAAAGGCATCCCTGTATTCGCTATCGGACTTTAGCAGGTCGTGGATGCTGTAGAAAGTCTGCAGTTTAACCGTCAAGCCGGCTTCGACTTCGATTTCGGAATCGGCATTTATACTCCAAACACCCTGGGGAACGCAGTCCGCTGGCGATACAACTAGTGCTGTGTCGTCCGGAGACGCAATGGGCCGCACATCAGGCGAGGATAAATACCTAGAGAAGAATCGGTTAAAGGTGTTCCAATTGGACGGGTTTTCGTACCAATCTCCCTGCAGACCGAATTCCGCGTCGGCGTATATTTCCTGGTAAACCTCTTCTCCCCAGGAATCTTCGGTATCCATGTATTGACCCTGAACGACAGCGAAATCGCGCAGCCACGAAGCGAAGGGCTCGTAGTACTCTAGCGAATTCGAGAACAGCCCTTTATCTTCCAGTTCAGGTAAAGGTTGGCTTACCAGGAAATAGAAGTAACAGATACCTTGCAGCATCTGGTCGCGCATCGATAATTCTGGTGAACAGTCGATCATATCCTGGGGTAAGCTTTGCGATGCCCTGTCTATGAACGCATAGTAATCATCCAGACTCTGAACCGGGTTCGTTACCGGATCGGGATTGGCTTCTTCAGCCTTCGCAATGGACTCTTCCAATAACTCCCCTATTTCCGGATTGTTCTCGATTAACTCTATTAGCTGTAGAGTTATCGGTTGGTGTGTAATCTCTTCTTCTTGTGACCCGCAGGCTATAAAGCCTGTTGTAACGGCTATTAAAACAATAGCCATCAGGATAGAAGGAATTGACTGTACTTTCTTCATCTTCCTCTCCTTCGATAAACGGTTACGGTTTCTGTGAATGAATAGTCAGTGTCTATCCAGAACAGAATCTTTCTTAATGTGCTGTTGCGCAGTATTCTTGTCAATGGCTAAGGCCCTTCCAGTGACTTTCCAGGAAAAGGGTGTGGTCTTCACATTCCAAGCATTTCTGCCCATGTTCGCGTGACCAGCCCCCAAAGTGGAATCCCGAAGACGCTGTCTCAATCAACTCCTTCACCTCTGCATGAGTTAGATTTCTTTATGATTCTCCCTGTTCCAAATACTTACAGGCATGTAAAGAGAGAGTCGCTAGATCTACAATATTCCCATTGAGGTTCATGACTCGCGTAATCAGGATTGGTAGCAATGGTGCAGTGTTTTTGAACTCCTCTATAAGATCCTTTATTGGGCCATTCCTTGCAACCATACAGCAAAAGTGTTCCAACTCTCAGACAGCTGGCCAGCCAGTTTTGACGGTGAAGCCTTTGATGTCTGTATGACGTTGAAGGTCTTCGCTATTCTGGGGTTTCCATTTCAGAACATTTCCTTCATTTTGATGCATAAATTAAACCATTTGGAAATCACAAAGGATTTCCGTTTCTTCAGTTAGTAAAGGCAGGCTTTTACATAAGGTGCAACCTGTTTCATATTAAGGACAGCCTTTAATATATTCACCTTTAAGATATCTTGTTAAAGGAAAGTAGTAGTATGAAATCTTCATCAAATGAACTATCGAATCTCTATCGAGCCGGGAAATACTTTGCACAGTCTCATGGGTATAAAGCTTTCATCCCCGAATCTTTACCGCCAGATCCTCCGATCAGGATCTCAGGTTCACTTCAGGAGCAGCTTTCAAAAGCTGATCGAGCGCTGGGGCGTCTTGATGGATCAATACTGACTCTGCCTAATCCTGATCTATTCGTGTTCATGTACATTCGAAAGGAGGCTGTTCTATCCAGCCAGATCGAAGGTACCGAGAGTTCACTTCAGGACGTTCTGGCTGCTGAAGCAAGGTTATTAAACCCGGAACAACCTCATGATGTTGAGGAAGTGGTAAATTATGTTCATGCGATGAACTATGGTCTGGAAAGGCTTGATGATTTTCCAGTATCAACTCGACTAATCCGTGAAATTCACTCAATACTTCTGGATGGAGTGCGTGGTTCACATCTTACACCAGGTGATATCCGAACAACTCAGAACTGGATTGGTCCGGGGGGCTGCACACTCGCAGAGGCTACATTCATACCTCCTCCACCCATCGAAATTCCAAGGCTGCTCAGTGAATTTGAGAAGTTTCTTTACTCTGATACAGGTCTGCCTTTGCTTGTTAAGATTGGCTTGGCTCATGCACAATTCGAGACGATACATCCTTTTCTTGATGGTAACGGAAGGGTAGGAAGACTACTGATAACATTTCTACTCTGCGAAAAGAAGGTTCTTAGCAAACCCGTGCTATACCTGTCTTTCTACCTCAAGAAACACCGTGACGAGTACTATGATCAACTTCAGAGAGTCCGGGATGTAGGTACCTGGGAGGATTGGCTCTCTTTCTTCCTGAAAGGAGTCGAAGAGGTTAGTATTCAGGCAACGAATACAGCAAGACGAATAATCACCCTAAGGGAGAAGCATCGTAACCTGATTACTGATAGATTCGGTCGAGCTGCTGGAAATGGTCATCGAGTTCTAGAAAAACTCTATACTGTTCCGATAGTATCTGTTCATGAAGTGCAGCAATTAATAGGAACATCCTATCCTGCGGCCAATGATCTGGTTACTCGTCTTATTAAGGCTGATATCCTTCGGGAAATAACTGGTCAGGTCCGCAACAGAAGATTCATATACAGAGAGTATGTGGACATTTTCATGGGCTCGTGATTTGTGTAATAGTGTGAAATGCAGTGCAATCTAGACGGAAGATAAATTGAAGACCTAGCCCGAGTTTCCTAGTTACAGCGGAGCGTAACGCGTAAGTGTTTGAGAGTAAAAGAGTTGCGGCCACAGAAGACTATGCCCTAAATAATAGTAAGGAAATATACGCGTATATGG
>DAOWFD010000350.1 GCA_030638185.1 Candidatus Aegiribacteria sp. | reverse complement strand
GAGATGCTCTTCTGGAGAGCCAGGCTAGCGGGTGAGCTCGGAAGAGATAGCCTCAGGGATTCGCTTCTTCTCGCAGTTGCACTCGACCATCCATGGGAGTTTTACGGGTTACTGGCCGCGGAGAGACTTGGGATCGGGAACGAGAATGGGTTTCCGGTGATGGAAATTGATCTGATGGATGATAGTATATGTTCACTTGCTGTTGAAATGACCGCTTCCGGGTTCGGTATCGCGGCAGTGGAAATGCTCTCCGATGGTTCTATTGGCTCTTCCTCTGCCAGAGCGACTGCGCTCTCCCTGATGGGGCGTCACGGATGCGTTCTGAGATTGATCCGTGCCCTTGATACTGATCTGAGAGAGTTTTCAGACGAAATGCTTCCGGATTCTCTTCTGTGTTTCTACTTTCCCTCGCCTTACAGAGACCTTGCGTCGGAGGCAACGGATTCCCTTGCCCTCGATACGGATGTACTGCAGGGAATAATGAGGGAGGAGAGTTACTTTGACCGCTGGGTTATCTCCAGGGCGGGAGCTATGGGCGTAATACAGCTGATGCCCGGTACTGCGTACGATGTTGCCAGATGGTATGGACTGCCCTTTCTTGAAGCTGACGATTTCTTTGATCCAGTTATATCGGTTCCTTACGGCGCGCTGTACATAGACAGGCAGTACAGCCTTTTCAACGGTGAGATTCCCCTGTTCCTGGCAGCTTACAACGCCGGTCCTGGTAATGCGGCAAGATGGGTTGATATGCACGGATGGAATCCTGCCGATCCTGAGTTGTATATTGAACAGATAACCTACAGGGAAACCAGAATGTATGTGAAGAAAGTTCTGAGATCTGCCTGGATATACGAAAGGCGATGAATATGATACTTACAGTATTGATGATCGTTTCAGGTTACTTTGTCGAACCCCAGGTTCCCACTACCCTGGTGTATCCACCCTTCGGGCACTGCATGGGCATCTATAGAGCGGGAACGGAGCAGCTTTCGATGCTTCTTGGAGGGCTTGTAAGATTCGATAATCCACAGGGGCTTGCATGCGTCAAGCTTGAGGACTGGGATGACCCGGGTTCCGCTGACGATGACGAACTTGCCGTATACGGAGTAAACTCAGGCAGCGGCAATATCATCTACAATGCAAATATGTATACCCTTGGCCTCTACGGCGGGAACGGTTCAGGCCCCGATGAGCTTATGCTTCCTCACGGTATCGCAGCTGATCCCTCAGGTCTCGTTCTCGTCGCCGATACAGGTAACAGGAGGGTTGTGATTCTAAGCAGGAGCGGTTCCAGACTGGTTCCAGAGGGAGTACTCCACGGTGATTTCCAGGAACCGTGGGATGTGGCCTTGGACGGAGCTGGCGGTATTTACGTTACTGATAGGGCAGGGGGCAGGCTTTACATCTACAGTTCCCTTTCCGATACGATACCGGAAATTATTGAGATAGACTCTCCCACAGGGGTGGACGCTGTATGTGGTGAAAGATGGTTTCATAATGAGGAAGAATTCATTATCGTGATTACGGATGATGCCTCCTCCATTATTAAGCTGGTACAGGGTGAGATCCTTGCGGAAGCTGACCTCACCGACTGCAACGGGTCTGTCTTCAACTATCCCGCCATCGATTTCTGGGGCAACGTCTGGGTCACGGACAGTATTTCCTGCTGTGTGCACAAATTTACAGACGGCATCGATTACATCTGCTCTTTCGGTTCGGAAGGCAGCGGAGACAGGGAATTCGACTCTCCTAACGGCCTGGCCATATGGAAACGCTACGGGCAGGTATTCATAGGTGAGAGGGAAGGCGCCAGGTACTTCTGGATAGGCGCGGACCTCATTGACGTGAACATCGAACCCACCGGTCGGGGTCTTCAGATAGACGGCATTATTACGGAATTCGCTCTTGTCGATGCCATGATCTATGACGAGGAAGGAGAGCCTGTATTCCGTCTGGCCGAAGGGAGATATCCTCCAGGTGATTGGAGCGTTGAGTGGGCGGGGATTACAGCAAGAGGTGTTCAAGTACCCGGAGGCGATTACAGTATTGAGATGGTTATTCAGCCGGTTTATTCCAGCAAAGGTTACTTCAGCAAGACGTTCACTGAAGATTTTACCATGGATACGCAGTATATTGAACACTGATGGGAGGTGTAACTGCTGAAATACGTATTCCTGGTGGTTCTTCTCCTGCTTTCCGCATTCTTCAGCGGTTCGGAAACCGCCTGCTTCAGCCTTGACCGGCTTCAGAAAAGAAGGCTGCGAAGAACGGAAGCGGGAAGAAGGGTTCTGTACCTTCTTTCCAGCCCTGAGAAACTGCTCTCCGTTATTCTCTTCGGGAATACGGTTGTTAATATCACCGCTTCGGCCATTGCGGCATCCATTGCCGCAGGAATGTTTCCGGACAACAGTAGTCTCAGCCTGGGCATGGCGGTAGGTGCGATGACATTTCTGCTTCTGGTCTTCGGTGAGATATCACCCAAGACACTGGCGGTATCTCGAGCGGAAAAATGGGCATCAGGGAGCTCTTCCGCGCTGCTGGTATTCATGAAGATATGTACGCCCATCGCTTCCACTCTTTCAAGGTTTTCGAAGTTCGTATCCGGGAAAATTGGAGTCAAAAGCCCCGGCAGCAGGCTTTCCCGCAAGGAAATAATTGCCCTGGTCGAACTCGGACGGTCCGAAGGTTTTCTCGGGTCCGAAGGTGGTGCTACGTTGAACCTTCTGACACTGAATGAATCTCAGTGTACCGATGTTATGAAATCCAGGTCGGAGGTAGCCGTATTGAGGATAGGATGGGATGAGGAACGGTTCAGCGAAGTTATGCGCAGCAGCAGATATACGAGATTCCCGGTACTGGACGGACCCATGGAGAAGGTTATTGGTTATGTGGATTCCAGGGAGTATTTCATCTCCGGAGACGGAGAACCCCTTACTCTGCACGATCTGCCTTCCTTTCCGGAGAATGCACCCCTTGAAACTGTTCTTAAGGGTTTGCGTGATTCGGATGAAGAAGCAGGTGCGGTATTCGATGAATACGGTGACTGGACCGGTATAGTCACAGTACATGATATCCTTGACTATTTCCTTTTCAGTTCAGCCTCCCCGCCTGGTACCCTTCCATCAGGGGTAAGCGTTAAGGACGGGTGGCTTCTAATACCTGCGGCATTGAAGCTCTCAACTCTTTCGGAGCTCTCGGGAAGAAAATTCGAAGCCAGGTACGCCGAAACATGCGGCGGGCTGATTCAGGAGGTTACGGGAAGGATACCCTTC
>DAOWFD010000215.1 GCA_030638185.1 Candidatus Aegiribacteria sp. | reverse complement strand
GGCCTGGCGTCCTTCGGCAGCTATGTGATGGCCAGCGTGGTGACGGCCAACCTGCTCACCCTCGCCCGACATCTTCTGCTCTGAATCTCTTCTGAGAATCCCTTTTTGTGCTCTCACTGCCGGTGAGAAGGGCAAGGTGTGTCCGGAGCTGGCGATATGACGGCAGAAGCACTGCCGATCGATCGCGTATACGTGTAGAATGTCAGTAGTTGTGCTCGAAGACCTGTCTGAAAAGCTGCCCTATCTACTCAGGAGGTCAGAAAACAGCCGTTTCTGGATGGACACTAGCTAACCATCCGAAGCTCTGACGCATACTCTCGCCCCGGGCTCTGCCTCTCTCAGCTTAACCATGTTCCCTGAGAGTGGCAACCCAGGGCGGTCGGAGGAGGAGTTGGTAATTAACATTAATTACTATTCCCCCAAGTACTTCTTTTCCTAATCTACTTTTGTGATATAACCTCTTAGTCCAAAGTACACTAAGCTAATAGCGATTCCAATGATGAGGCCATCGAATGCCCCAAACATCAAATATAACCTGATATCATTACTTGTGACCCCAGCTATTACTGAAAGAGAAATGCTTCCACACATGCTCCAAGCGATGATACTGATTGAACCCGCAGTGACTCCCTTCTTTGAATACCATTTAATACAAAAAAGCCCCCCTATAAGTGCTACAAGTAGAAATGCAACAAGAAAGGGCTCAAATTCAGCATAGATATTTGACAGCAACGCCCAGACAAATACGAATAAACCGAATAGAAGAATTACCAACCTCCAAATCTCGCGAGCTCCAAATACTCGTGCTTTTTCTACCAATCGAGGCCCGGAATAAGTTGATGCTGTTCTAGAGTTATCCTCAAAAGTGTCTGCTTCTTCAGATTCTTGATTATCTGAAACGGTCTGCTCAAGCCACTTCCCACAAAAGCGACACTTAATTGCCTCGTCCTGAATCTCTTCAGCGCAGCAGGGGCATTTTTTCATTATCCGATTCCTTTAATGAACCACCAATTACTCTGACCACCCATAAAACTTCGGTACCGCCTGTGCACCATTCCCGATAGCACGAGGCCACTCCGCTTTGACTTCGTACTGTAGAAATGTATGACCTCGCCGGACAGGTGATGCTATGATATCTGCCCCGATCAAGAGGTTATAGGAACGTTTGAACCCCGCTACCGACCTGCGACTTCATCGTTTGCGAGCCATATAGGTATTTTTAGCTTTTCCGGTGTTTTTAAATGCCATAAACGTATATCCTGCAAAGCCGAATGGGATTTTGGCGAGGGACAGGTTATCAATTGAAACAAGATGACTCTAAGGAAAACCCAGCAAGTGAACCAATTGTCACTACCGACAGCTGCTAAGACAAAGCAATTCATAGCGATCTTCCTTCCGATGCTACTCGTTATCGGCGGCATTCTATTCCTCAGCTACAACTATGAAGCGCGGACAGATCTGGCGGCGTTAGGGTTCCAGGAGGTTAGAAGTGTTGATCTGCTGCAAGCCACAATAGCAGGTGACCTCCATCTGATAGGTTCCGACCTGGCTTTCCTGGCTGACATAACAGAAAGGATCCATCTCCAAAGGAGTGCAAATGAAACCGAAGAGCTGAGAGAACTCGCTCGGGAATTTCTGTGGCTTTGTGAGAGAAAGGGTATCTATGACCAGATTCGTTTTCTGAGTGATTCCGGGATAGAAATCGTACGCGTCAATCTCGGTGACGGTCAATCATATATCGTCCCGGAGGGCGAACTGCAGGATAAGCATGACAGGTACTACTTCAACGACACATTCCGTCTGAATCCGGGCGAGATCTACTTGTCGCCGCTAGATCTGAATGTCGAGAACGGAGCGGTCGAGATACCACTAAAGCCGATGATCCGTTTTGGAACACCTGTAGTTGACGGCAGTGGTCGTAAGAACGGAATCGTGGTGCTCAATTACCTTGCCACCAATCTCATCGACAAACTCGAAGTACTGGGAGCTAGTGCGCCTGGCCCGGTCATGCTTCTCAACCCGGAAGGATACTGGCTTAAGGGTGCAAGTCCGGAGGACGAATGGGGATTCATGTTCGAGGAGAAACGTGACATTACTTTTGCCGCCCGATACCCGGAAGTCTGGCAGCAGATCATGGAAGGCGAATCCGGACAGATACGCTCTCAGGCCGGACTCTTCACCTATGAAACCGTTTACCCACTCCAGGAGGGCATTTTCTCGAGCTCTGGTTTTAGTGAGCCGAGCGGACAGAGTGAGCGGTCGCTGAGTTGGCAGGAATACCACTGGAAGCTCATATCGTTTGTATCCAGCGACATCCTCCACACAAACATGAACGATCTCCGGAACAGATATGGGATTCTGGCTGCGATGCTGGTTCTGCTCACGGGAGCAATATCGTGGAGTCTGGCGACCGGAAAGGTGAAGCGCAAGCAGGCAGAGGATGCGCTTCATGAATCTGAAGAAAGATATCGTACATTATTTGAAGAATCCGTAGATGTAGTTTATTTTTCAACTCCTGATGGTAAATTCATAGATATCAATCCCGCTGGAGTTGAGTTATTCGGGTATTCGTCTAAAGAAGAAATCCTGGACATAAATATTGCAGATTCCCTTTATTTCAATCCTCAGGATAGAAAAGACTATCAACTTGCAATAACTCAGCAAGGATATGTCAAAGATTTCGAATTGATTTTAAAAACAAAAAGTGATGAAAAGGTCATTGTTCTTGAAACTGCCAGCGCTATTCATGACGATGACAGGAATATTGTTATGTATTGGGGAATCATGAGGGATATCACTGGACAGAGACAGTTGGAGCAGCAGTTGCTGCAATCGCAGAAAATGGAAGCGGTTGGAAGACTCGCGGGTGGAATAGCGCATGATTTCAACAACGCCCTCACAGTCATCCTTGGGAACACCGACCTCGTTCTTTCCAGGCAATCCGATGGCAATCCTCCGAACACCAATCTCCTGGGAGTCAGGAAGGCGGCAACCCATGCGGCAGAACTCACCCATCAGCTGCTTGCCTTCAGCCGGAAACAGATCGTTGACCCTCGAATCCTGGAAGTGAACGCTGTCATATCGGGTATTCAGGGAATGCTGCAGCGGGTGATCGGAGAGGATATAAAGTTAAAAACCTCCTTCAGCGCAGATGTAGGCAACATTCGAATGGATCCCGGGCAGGTAGAACAGGTGATCATGAATCTGGTGGTCAACGCACGACAGGCAATGCCTAGGGGAGGTACCATCACAATCGAAACCGAGCAGGTAGAATTGGACGAGACGTACATTCAAACACATCTATATGCCAAGGCCGGTCAATATGCACAAATATCCGTTTCTGATACCGGTATCGGGATGAGTGAAGAGATTCAGGAACACCTGTTCGAACCCTTCTATACGACGAAAGAGACCGGGACCGGCCTTGGCATG
>DAOWFD010000180.1 GCA_030638185.1 Candidatus Aegiribacteria sp. | reverse complement strand
CGTCTGGAAGGGATATATCGCAGATTAATCGCCCGATACGGCCATACTCGCTATCCCAGGGAAATACCGCAAAAGTGTTCAGATCAGGGGAGAGAAGCATGTCTGATTCTTCTATTCTGGTGAAGCCTTCAATTGAAGACCCGTCGAACATCACCTTACCGGACAGCGCCTTCTCAAACTGACTCTCAGGTACTTCAACGTTCTTAACAATACCGTCAATGTCCGTGAATTGCAGTCTGAGAAAGTGAACATTTGATTTTTTACATAGACTGATTATTTCAGAAATTCTGGAAACCATAGTGTCCCTCCTTTTTCAATCAACAAGGACAACAATAGCAGAAATGAACCGATTGTCAACCGATTCCGAACAAAATGTGCATAAGAATCAGTGCATTCCGTACAATTAGCGAATCAGTTTGTCAAGCTCAATCTTAGCTTCAGGCGCGTAAACAAAGAAACCGGTCAGTTCCTCACATGGTTAGTCTTTTTTCCATCCGGTTTTACGAGTATTCGGTTCTATAGTCAGAAAGTAGCATTCAACTCCTGTTTCGGTTTCCAGCGCTGCTCTGAGTTCTTCTCTTTCCTGCGGGCCTCTGCAGATGAATTGAGCGGTACCGTCCCCCTGTGAGCCAACGCCCTTTCCTCCCCAGGTAAGACTTCTGACAGTTCTGTTCGCCAGTATTTCATGAAGTCCAGGAGACCTGAGTTCTGAAGGACAGGCCGGGGCAACCAGTTCATCGAAGACCCTTTGGGCTTCGGTCATGAGTTCTCCAAGGTTCCTGGCATCTCCTCTTTCAATGGCGTTGCAGGCTTCTGCGATTATTCTGTGATTTTCGCAGCCCAGTGCCTTTCTGATCTGTCTGTTTCCGCTTTTGAACGATAAGTTCAATTCTTCAAGGATCTTACGGGTGTTCTTCCCGCCCTGCAGGTCCACGATAAGAATGTGCAACGGGCCTCCTGGCAACAGGGGTCTTGCTGTCATTTCATCTCCGTCGAAGGTAAGCAGAACCGGTTCAACTCCGTAGGCGCAGGCCTGATCCATCCTTCCGCAGTGAGAACCTGTAAGAAGTTCTCCCTTGTAAGCCACCTCCATTTCGTCTTCTACCGAGAGGTTGAGAGAGTGGATCCTGTTGAATGCCCTGGCGGTTAGAACGCAGACGGCCGCGGAGGATGAGAGTCCCTTTTTTAGGGGCAGGGATCTTCTGTATATGCGCAGTTTCATTCCGAGATTCGGATTGTCCTTCAGAATGACACATGCTGTACCTGTCGCGTATGAATCGAATATTGCGGATTCTGCCACCTCTTTCAGAAGCTCCGGCTCCGAAGAATACGAATGCACGGGTCCCTGAGAACCGTCCGGGAGGATCTGTGAAATGTGAAATCCCGCCGCCGGTTCAGCCGTACCGTAGATACCCTGATCTGTTCCGGCTACGATACACCTTCCTGTTTTTACGGAGGTATCGGTTTTTCTGTATTCACCGGCCCAGTCGGAATGTTCTCCGAACAGGCAAAGTCTCCCGGGGACGAAGAGGTCAATCTTTTTCAACTATTCTGTCTCCAAGCTGCTTTGCTTCCTCTGCAAGGTCAAACTTTTTCATGGTTTCCAGAGAAGGTCTTCCCATTTCCCTGTCCCAGCCCCTGAGGGCGTAGTACTCGTCCATCACCTTTCTGAATTTGTCTCCATTCATGGCCTCTGCATGGCCTATAAGTGGGTTTGTTTGCTGTTCGGTTCTTTCATAGTAAGGGATCACCGATTCATCATCAGCTCTTGATCTGTTGAAATTCCTCACAAGCAACTCTCGTTCAAGCTGAATTACTCTTTCGGAAGCATGGTTTAATTCACTGTCGGTCCATGAAATACCTGTGAGGGAGGTGAACATGTGCCGTTCAAACGAGGGGCCGTCCATGTCTCCCGCCCTGGCAAAGTTGTCTTCAGTTTTTCTTGAGTAGATCCTGGGAAAAACCTGGTCACCCACGGTGAGGGAATCCTTCATCACGGATCTCTGACCGTGCCAGTATGCGGGAAAAGCCTTACCCGCATATCCGCTTTCCGGATCGGCACAGACCTCCGACCCATACACCTTCGATGAGACTTTTTTTATCCTGTCCCACGAAAGGCCGTGCTCAGGAGAGCATATTCTGCTCCATCCCATAATGTTCTGTCCGTAGCCGTGAGCACTTGAGATCGGATCCCGTGTATCTACCGCCCACTGCAGGGCGCTGACTATCCAGTAAGGGAAGAAAATGTAGTTTATTCTGTCTCCGTGACCGTCCCAGTGTCCCGCATACCCCCAGACCGGGAAGAGCTGTTTTACCCTCCCTCCGCCGATACACAGGATTTCACTGGCCCTCACCGTACCTTCCGATAGAGCGGACCGGAACTCTCCTTCCTTTCTCGATATTCCTCTTAGAAGAAAAGACCAGAACGCCGGGGAGTCCAGATCTATCTTCATTCCATCGATTCTGGTCAGTTCGCCATCGTTCCTGAGATAACGGAGCCAGGGAACAAGACCCATAAGGATTTCCCAGTGGTTTAGCCCTTCATCGTTGGCTATCTGTCCGATCTCAAAACCCGCCTCAAAACCAAGCTTCCAGTCATAAAAGGTTCCCTCGATCCCTGGAAACAGACCCGCAATGCAATCAACCTGTCCTGAGAGCTTCTTACCCTTTTGCAGGACAGCAGGGACAGTTGTGTAGAACCTGGCGTCATAGCATCTGACCGCGCACCCCTGAGTACAGGCCTGGTAGCGCTGCCCGAATCTCTTCACTTTATCGCTGTCCAGATCAGGTTCGTGCGGCCATCCGTGGGATGCGTGGGCTTCATTTCTTACAAGCCTGCAGACCTCTAGAAACCTCTCTGGTTCCGCCACGGGCAGAGGAAGGGTGCCATGTACCGCTATTGCTTTCAGGTTCTTAGAGCCCATCACCGCTCCGTAACCTCCCTGCCCGGAGGCGCTTTCCGTTTCGGTAGCGGCTATGGCTATCCGGACTCTGTTCTCTCCGGCGGGACCGATCGCGAGCACCCTCCAGTCCCTTCCGTACTGTTGCATTATCTTTTTCTGAGTGAGGTAGATACCCATTCCCCAGAGTTTTCCCGCGTCTTCAATTGTACAGGTTCTGTTCTCTATCTTCAGAAAAACCGGACCGGAAGCTCTTCCGGTTACGATTATGCCGTCAAAACCGGCGTGTTTCAGCTCGGGACCCCAATGCCCGCCGAAGGAGGATCTGGAGTACCACTCCTCCGGATATCCCTGGGATGAGATACCGCAGACGGTCGTCCTTCCCGAAAAGGGCGCCGCGGTTCCGGTGAGGGGGCCTGTGAGTATCATCAGGGGGCTTTCAGGATCAAAGGCGCCGGTACCCGGGGGGATTTCGTCCCATGCTATCCTCGCCGCCATGGCTCTTCCGCCGTACCAGTCGGGCAGGTAATCCAATGTATCCTGCTGCTCAACAGTTCCTGTGCTAAGGTTAACCCTGAGCAGTTTTCCAGCGTAACCTCCGTATTTCATGCACCTTCCTCTGCAGGGATAATGGCGTTAAAACGGCAGGCTTCCATACAGGCCGGCGTTCCGCCGCAAAGGTCACATTTCAATGGCGCGCTAGCGTGCCAGAACATCGCTCCGAATGGGCATGCCTCCACACAGATGCCACACTTTGTGCACAGATCGTAGTTTATCTTCCAGGCTCCACTGTGCAGTTCTCTGTATATGGCCTCTGCGGGACAGGATCTTCTGCATTCCGGGTCTTCGCACTGCCTGCAGAAAGTATGTGAGTGCTTTCCCGAGAAGAGCTCCAGATTCACCCTGATGGCTGATGCTGATCTGTCGTGCTTCCCTGAGAGCAGAAGTGCGCAGACGGTTGAGCAGTTCATGCAGCCGGTGCAGAGATCGGATATTACAGTGAATCTTGCCATGGGAACCCTTCAGATAGTTGACGGGTCACAATGTCCCCGCGGCTCCGGCATGTCAAGTTAAAGTGATACAGAACTGTTATGTTCCATTCTTGGAATTGGAGGATCATGATACCAGGAATATCGTATCGGCTCAGGTACAGCCGGCGAGCAAAAAGATTGAGTCTTCAGGTTGTGCCAGGAGAGGTGAGGGTCACAGCTCCTGCGGGAGCAAGTATTTCCGTTATCGAAGAGTTCGTCTGTAACCGCGCCCAATGGCTGACCGAGAAGCTTGCATGTCTCGCATCGGTTACCCCTCCTTCTATCCCTTTGGAATTCACCGATGGCTCGGAGGTGTCCGTTCTTGGGAGAAAAGCAGTTCTTAAGCTATTAGAGAACACTTCACAGGTGGAAAAACTCATTGAACACAATGGTATTCTGTATGCACATCTGCCCGGAGGATCAGATCTGACCGTGACCGTGGAAAGATGGCTTGATGACCTGCTCCTCGATCATGTAAAGGGAATTGTCGATAAGTACTCCCGTCTCAGGCTTGTCCCCTCCGGAATCAGATTCCGTACCGCAAGTACCCGCTGGGGAAGCTGCAGTCCATCTGGAGTGATCATGATAAACAGGAGGCTGGTTCACGCTCCACTGAGTGTGGTTGAGTATGTGGTGGTTCATGAACTGGTTCATCTGCGACACAGAAACCACTCAAAAAAATTCTGGAAGATTATTGAGAGTATTCTGGGTGATGTTAAACCACAGAAGCAGTGGTTAAGGCTGCAGGGAGCCTACCTGCTGCACCAAACCCGGTAAATGCAGGAGTCGGCAGTCAATCTTGACCGGTTCCATGATTCTGTATACTATATAGTTACGGATAGAGGTGAGCTATGAAAGCCTTCAGTGTAATACTCTTCTGCATCTGCCTGCGTACAGAATAGAATATATGAGAATAAATAATTCAATAGTAAAACCATTGATTCTTCTATTAGTTCTTACATTAGCCCGGACCGGCTACGGGTTGAGGCCGCTTAAGGGATACCCCGTTGTTCCTTCGGATTACGGCATTATTTACGATCCTGTTGTCTTTGAGACTTCGGATGGTTTCTCACTTCATGGCTGGTTCTTCCCGGCGCAGGATACAATGGGTATTTCCAATCATCTTGTGGGAAGGCTGATGCCCGTTCCCGACAGTCTGAAACCGCCTTTGAGACCTTACATGGCTGATGATGTCCGGGCAGGGGCTACAATTGTTATCTGTCCCGGTGATGCGGGGAACATGAGCTTTACAATTCTGTACGCGTACAACTTCTTCATAAGAGGGTTCAACGTCTTTACATTCGACTGGCGCGGATTCGGAGAGAGCGATGACTGGCCCGTTGATCCGGATCTTCTGATATATGCAGAGTATCTGTGTGATTATGAAACGGCACTGGATTATCTTATTGCCCGTCCCGAGGTGGATTCGTCCAGAATTGGCTTGCTGGGATTTTCTACCGGGGCATACATGTCGTTTGCCATGGCGGACAGCAGGGACGATATTTCCGCCCTTGCAGCCAGGGCTACTATAACCTCCTTTGACGATCTTCTGCCCATTCTGGAGCAGCTTGATCCCGGCAGGGCATGGCATGCGCCCGAGGATTTTCCCGACAGCCTGTTCCCGGTAAACGCAGCTCCCGATATTTCCATTCCGGTTTTCATGGTGGTGGGGCAGGAGGATGAACGGACACCTGCCTGGATGTCGCAGAGGGTGTGCGATCTTCTCGCAGGATCAGGGGAACTGTGGATTGTGGAAGGTGCCGGGCACGGAGGGATATCGGCACCTGAAATGGTGGCCTACAGTCAATTTTTTCAAAGGATCACTGAATTCTTCGGACAATACCTGTAAGCTTCCTGGGTGATACAGAGCGATAGGAAATTTCTGAGGCAGTATATTCCAGCATGAATGGAGGAATATGCCGGAAGATAAGAAAATGCTGGTTTCCCTCGACAGAATCGAGGAGGGAATAGCCGTTCTGGTAACAGGGGACGGCCATATGTGGCTCCTGCCTGCGGAGAATCTCCCGGAGGGCTCCAGGGAGGGTGATGTTCTCGATGTTATCCTGAGGAAGAATCCCGAGGAGACGGAGAAACTTGCAGGAAGGGTTCATGATCTTCAGCGGCAGCTTCTTGACCGGACAAGGGAACGGGATGAAACCCCAGGTCAGTAAACGGGAGACGCCGCGAATGGAATTGAGATGTTAACTTGAAGCATGCTGAGGGAAGACTCGTTCTGGTTGGAACGCCCATAGGGAACCTTTCTGATATGTCGGCAAGGGCAATGGAAGCGATAGAGAACGCTTCGGTAGTAATGGCCGAGGATACAAGGCGTACTGCAAGATTCGTGAATGACAGGAAGAAACTCTACAGCTACCACGATCATAACGTAGCCGGCAGGATACCGCAGATAGAGGAATTTCTGAGGGCAGGCGCGATTGTTGCCCTGGTCTCGGACGCTGGTATGCCCGGTATTTCTGACCCTGCCTATAAGGCAGTAAATGCTGCCATCAGAGGAGGTCATAGCATAGAAGTCATTCCGGGACCGTCAGCCGTTATAACCGCACTGGTGGCTTCAGGTCTTCCCGTTGACAGGTTCTCCTTTGAGGGGTTTCTCCCGAGAAAGAAAGGAGCCAGAATACGTCAGATTGAAGAGATGTCCACGTATACTGGATCGATTGTATATTACATAGGTCCCCATCATCTCCTGAAGTATCTGGAAGAGATGAGAGGTATCTTCGGCAATCGTCCCGTGTGTGTTGCACGGGAAATGACCAAGATGCATGAGGAATATGTACGGGGAAGCATAATGGATGTTTCTGAATAT
>DAOWFD010000366.1 GCA_030638185.1 Candidatus Aegiribacteria sp. | reverse complement strand
TTCGAGCAGAGAAGGTAATCACCGGCAAAGATGTAGAGCGGTAAGTAGCAGTATGAGTCGTAGTAACCATGGAAGAACCGCCCCTCCTGTCTGCCGTGAAGCGGATCATCAGTGGCATCGGCATCTATGAAGATCATTGGCGGTGTTCCCTCAAGAGCCATCTGTTCCAGAGAGAGTTCCGTTATAAGCTCCTCTATCTCAGAGAAGTCTCCGACAATCTTCCTGTAGCGATGAGCAGAGTTACCGTCCACAGGAGCCAACTCGAACCGGTTCAGTGTACTGCTTCCAGCCAGTGAATATCCCATGTCCCGTTCCCTGGAGCGATCCAACCCGCCCTCCGTGACAATATAGGTGAGACAATACCCCTAGCGGTAATTAGTGTAGAAGGGCGGGGAGGTTTTACCGATGAAAGTACTACAGTTCAAGAGAGAGCAGGCGGAAACGGAGGGAGCCCGTAGGGCGACCGGAGGTTCCGCCTGCTCAGAACGTTCAAAGATTCCAGATCCAGAGGTTGCTGAAAAAGCAAAGCGTCGTCGATTCACAGCCGAATACAAGATTCGTATTCTCCAGGAGGCCGATGCCTGCAGGGGTGACGGCGATATAGGAGCCCTTCTGCGGCGAGAGGGGCTTTACTCATCCAACCTGACTGCCTGGCGTCATCAGCGTGATGCAATAGCCCAGGAGGGTCTGGCAACCCGTAAACGTGGAAGAAAGGCAAAGCAGATTGATCCCCGTATTAAAGAACTCGAGCGGGAGAATATTTAGCTCAGGCGCAAGCTGAAAAAGGCAGAAACGATTCTTGAGTTCCAAAAAAAAGCCTCGGAGCTGTTGGGAATATCCCTGGAGAACCTCGACAGCGAAGAGAACGATTGATGGAAACGACCGTAGAACTCGCTGAGAGTGTAGGCATAGCCCCCGCATGTGAGGCTCTTGCGGTATCACGGTCTACGTTTTACAGGTATAGCAATCCCATGCATACGGTAGATCCTGTACGTCCCAGATCTCATCGCAGGCTGAGCGAAGCAGAACGACAAGAGGTTCTCAACGTTCTCCACTCTGACCGGTTTGCAGACAAATCACCTGCACAGGTATATGCCATATTGCTTGATGAGGGTATCTACTACTGCTCGATACGAACCATGTATCGCATTCTGGAGGCTCATGGAGAGGTCAGGGAGCGCAGGAATCAACTTCGTCACCCGAACTACAAGAAACCGGAATTGCTTGCTGTAGCGCCCAATGAAGTCTGGTCGTGGGACATTACCAAATTGCGCGGTCCGGTCAAATGGACCTATTACTATCTGTATGTAATCTTGGACATCTTCAGCCGCTATGTAGTTGGCTGGATGGTTGCCCACCGGGAAAGTGCGGAACTGGCCAGGCGTCTTATCAGTGAGTCCTGCAGGAAGCAGGGCATAGAACCTGACCAGCTTACCATCCATGCGGATCGAGGTTCGTCAATGCGAAGCAAGTCAGTTGCTTTGCTGTTATCTGATCTGGGAATAACCAAGACCCATTCCCGACCTTATGTCTCGAATGACAATCCTTATTCCGAGGCTCAGTTCAAGACACTCAAGTACCAGCCGGAGTTCCCGGATCGATTCGGATCGATCCAGGATTCCAGAGCATTCTGCCAGCCCTTCTTCATCTACTACAACACCGAGCACCGTCATTCGGGTATCGGTCTGATGACACCTCAAGCTGTTCACTATGGATGGGCCAAAGAGATCAATGCAGCAAGGCAGGATACGCTTCTCTCAGCCTATGCCTTGCATCCAGAACGCTTTGTCAGAAAGGCTCCAGAACCACCACTGCTGCCCCGTGAAGTCTGGATAAATCCACCACCGGCAAAAGCAATGCATGAGAAAGTCTCAGAAGTGAGACTATTCACGCCTGGCGATACTGGAATTTTATCTGAATTGTGTAAGATCGATGGAAATCATTAAATTGAAATGGCTGCAATCATGCAGAACTCAACAAAGGAGGTACTTCACTAAATGCAGAAGAGAAGTGTCTCATTCGTATTGACACATTCCGCCGGTCGGGTCTGCTTTACCAACCATTGCTGCAAAACCGGGATCTCCCCGGAGTTCATCGTGATCGTTAAGATCCTCATATCCCAGCGCTATTCCATAAATCCTCTGACGGAGCAGCTCTACAACGGAATGTTCTGTGCGGTATGTTTCACGGTAATCTCTGAAACAGTCAGCGATCCTCCCACAGATCTTCAGCCTGTGATCAACTTCACGCAGCAATAGACCGCCTCCATCGGAGGTAATGCTTCCTCCTTTAAAATAGGATAAAACTCTACGTTTTTTGAGTCCTTGGAATTCAAATGAAAGCTGTGTATTATTGGATACAGACTGTTTTGACATGGGGCCCTCCTTGTAGGTAGCTATTTGATTAGCTGATATGAAAATATACTACCTTGAAGGGCCTCTCTCAATATGCTGGTGATATTTCCGGGCTGATATGGTTGGACCCGTCAATGGGCAATAATCGCATCTCGTAATTTGTCTCCTCTCTTGTTCGGACCGGAACAGCAGTCAGTTCAGTCAATCGACAGTCTTATCATGCTGATATTCGCGGGTTGGTTACCGCATTTCATTTAT
>DAOWFD010000109.1 GCA_030638185.1 Candidatus Aegiribacteria sp. | reverse complement strand
TCATCTTGATAAGCCACCAGCAGTACAGCTCAAGTTTTCCCGTAGAGCCGGTGTATTCATTTCTGGTTCGTACGAACGCCTCGATGAGCTTCTCAGGATCGCATCCAGCTTGAATATATGGTCGGATGTTTATCCTTGAGATACTGCCGTCATGGGAGATAATATCCACTACAGGTTCCACAGATCCGTTTCCAATACTGCTGATCTCCTCTTCGAAGTGTTCTCTTACGGATTCAATGGATCTTACTCCATGGGCACTGCCCATCGAAGCCTGGTAGATAAGCTTGTAGATATCGGTGCATTTCATGAGAGGGTACCTGACTGAATGAGACCTGATAATCCTCCTGAACCTGGATTCATGACTATCACTCATAACACGCTTCCTTCCACAGATTTCCTTCACCTCAATATACATGATCTAAAAGGAATAAGAAGATATGAATAACTAACAACTTGTCTGCGAAGTGCTGAGATTTCTTCCGGATTGCTCTGAAATACAGTGAATTATCGTAGTTCTAAGCCTGCACAGAATCACAGTATATACTTAATTGTCAAGCAGATAACACAAAAGGACTTGACATTTACCTACTAGTAAGTAGAATATCTACTCATTCAGTAGATTGTATATGGAGGTTGAACTTGAGCATAAGCAACAGGGAAAAGCTTCTTCAGGCAGGGATTGAACTTTTGTCTGAAAAGACATTCTCAGAAATATCAATGGATCAGGTTGCAGAATCATCAGGGGTATCAAAACCGATGATTTACTATTACTTCAATAATAAGGAGGGCTACTACAAAGCTCTCGCGGGGCACCTTCTGCAAATCGCCAGATCATTGAACAAGAAGATTCTCAGGCCCGATTTAAGTCTCAGGGAGAATATGACGAATTATGTACGATTCCGGATTGAATACGTTAAGACGAACCCGGGTATTTCAAGGGCCTTCATGTCCATGTTCACAGATCCCAATATAGGTCTTCTTATCGAAGAGATGCAGGATGAAATCAATGTCATGCGTATGGAGTTCATCGATCCGATGTTCGATAGAGCAAAAAGAAATGGTGAAATACTACCTGACACGAATGGTATAATGGTAATAATGACGCTTAATTCATTTATTATTGCCATCACTATAAAGATCCTCAACAGAATACCGATTCATGATAAGATAAATATTGAAGAAATAGTAGATATACTGTTTAACGGAATATCCGCACGCAGAGAGGATAATTAATCAAATGAGATATATGGCAGCGATAGTTCTGTTGATAAATCTTAATGCAGGGGCTGTCACCCTTGAAGAGGCTGTTGGAATCGCGCTGGAGAGCAGGGGTGATGTACAGTCAGCCCTGATGTCTTACGAAAGCGCGGTATGGAAAAGCAGGAATGCGGATTTATGGTTTCTACCGAATGTGAACGGTCAGCTTGCTTTTTCACGGAATTATGATGTCCAGGAAATGACAATTCCAGGTATGGGTTCAATTCCAATGGGAACCGAATACTCATCAATTGCAGGAGTTTCTGTAACGGTACCTTTATTCATTCCCCAGGGGCCTGCGGGATCGCGCCTGGCATCAAGAGCAGAGGAGCTTTCTCTTCAGCAGTCCAGGGCTGCTGAAATGGATGCGGTTGTCCAGGTTGTTCGGGCTTTCTACAGCATCCTTCTGGCGCAGGAAATGATGGATGTTTCCGTCGAAGCCCTTGAGATCGCTGAAGCCGGTTACGAACTCGCGGTTCTAAGATATGATGCAGGTACAATTTCCCGCTTTGAACTTCTTCAGAGCCGCGTTGCCTGGGAGAACCGGATACCTGGCTTGATATCAGCTGAAAACGCCCTTGAGAATGCCTTCGCCGGTTTTGCAGTAGCCCTCGGGCAGGATAACAATTCTGATTTTCAGATAGAGGGCTGTCTTGATGATGAACCGGATTTCAAGATGCCCGAAACCCTTGAAGAAGCACGTGAAACCATGTCCCGTACCAATCCTGATCTTCAGGCAGCGGAGTACATTAAGCTTATCGGCGATGCTGGGGTGGATATGGCCAGGGCTTCGTTCCTTCCTCAGCTGGTCTTCAAGACCGACCTGAATTACCTTGCGGCAAGAAACGATGCTGATTTTGAGATAGATGATTATGACAGAAATCTGGTGGTCTCCGTGGCTCTCCAGATTCCTCTTTTCAACGGATTTTCCGATATATCAGGCTACAATGCGGCCAGAGCTGAAAGGGTTGCCTCAGAGGCGACCTCAAGGAGCATCAGCCAGGTCACAGATCTCTCTCTGGTATCAGCCTGGAATAACCTGCAGGCAGCCAGAGAGGGCGTCACGGCAACATGTTCAACTGTAGAACAGGCTCTTGAGGGAGCTTCCATCGCCACTATTTCCTTTGAAGCAGGCATGATAACGCGTCTGGAAATGGATCAGTCCTTTCTGGCTCTTACAACCGCCAGAACCAACCACGCCAGTGCTCTGTACAACTTAAGAACCGCTGAAGCTGAACTGATGAGAGCTGCAGGCTTAATGGAAGGATACTTCAAATGAGAGATTACAGATTCAGTATTCTGGTTACGGTAATTCTTGCAGGTGTATTCCTGTCTATTGGATGCGGCCCCGGCCAGATAGATGAGGAGGAGCCTCCAGTACGGGTATCCGTGGAAGTTGTGGAACCTTTTAATATTTCAAGCATCGCCTACGCCAGCGCAAGGGTTGAGGGTCTTGAAGAAGCTCTCATTTACGCTCTGTCGCCTGGCAAAGTGGAAGAAGTGCTTGTTTCCGAGGGTGACAGTGTTACAGCGGGACAGCGACTCGTACGATTGAATACCGATCAGCAGGCCAGCGCAGGTACAGCGAGTGCTGCCGCTGGAATCAGCGCTGCACAGGCCAACGTAGACAACGCATCAAGTAATTACAGAAGAATCCAGTCACTTTACGAAGCTGGAGCTGTCAGTGAGCAGCAGCTTGAGGGGGCTCTTGCATCTCTTGAAGCGGCTCAGGCTCAGCTGAGTCAGGCCAGAGCCGGTTATGCTCAGGCAAGGACAAACAGAGATAATTCATGGATAACAGCACCTTTTGATGGTGAGATCGGCAGAATATGGGCACGAGTGGGCAATTCATCCGCCAACACTCCACTGATTTCCATCTCCAATAACTCCGTCATTGTAGCCAGGATACTTCTTCCTGAAGAGGATCTCCTGAATCTAAAGCCCGGTCTTCCGGCATATATAACCGTCAGCTCTCTGGATAATGAATCCTTCCCCGGAATGGTTGTATCCGCATCATCAACCGTTGATCAGATCAGCGGACTGGTTCCGGTAGAGGTCAGATTCAGTGAAACTGGAGGAAGACTCAGGCCCGGGATGGCCGGCAGGGTCGCAGTTCTTACCGAAACATTTGAGAACTCGATCGCTGTTCATGAAAGTACTCTCAGGAGAACCCATTCAGGTTACCAGGTAGTGGTTATAGAGAACGAAGAATCTGTTATAAGGGATGTCCAGGTTGGAATTTCCAGTGAAGGAATGGTTCAGATAACCGACGGGCTCAGTTTCGGAGATTCCCTTGTAGTAGCAGGTCAGACAATGATCCAGGACGGAGCTGTCGTGGAGGTAGTGAGTCAATGAGACTGCCGGAATTATCAGTTAAAAGACGTGTAGCCTTCCTGATGGTCTTCATTGCCATACTGGGTACAGGAATATTCGGTCTTACCCAGCTCGGTGTTGATATGTATCCTGATATGGAATTTCCAATGATAATGGTGATGAGTACCATGGAAGGTGCCGGGCCTGAGGAAATGGAAAATCTTGTTACAGATCCTATTGAGCAGGCGCTAGCGAGGGTATCCAACGTTAAGAAAGTCTCATCTACTTCGCGGGCGGGTATCAGTATCGTAACTGCTGAATTTAACTGGGGGCACAGCCTTAATCAGGCTGAAACAGATGTCAGAAGGCAGCTCGATATGTTCGAGGCGCTTCTGCCCGATGATGCCAGCGATCCTCTTGTATTCGCACTGGATCCAAGCATGCAGCCTGTCATGTACGTTGGTTTCAGCAGCGACGTACTTAACGATTTTGATCTCAGGACACTTATCCAGAAGGAAATTGAACCGCTTTTCAGTAGACTTGATGGTGTTGGATCCGCAGTAACATCGGGTGGCCGTGAGAGACAGATAAATGTAGAAGTAGATCCCTCAGCCCTTACGGATGCAGGGATTACCATATCTCAGGTTGTTGGAGCGCTTAGTTCTGTCCGCAACAACACTCCAGCCGGAAGGATCGATGCCGGCGGGATGAATATGAGCATCAGGGTTGAATCCGCTTTCCACAGTATCGAGGAGATAGAACAGCTCGTTGTAGGCGTAAATGCCGGATATCCAGTCCTGCTGAGAGATGTAGCATCAGTTCAGGATGGTCAGGCGGATGAACTGCAATACGTCAGATTCAACGGACAACCTTCAGTATCGATGTATATGAACAAGAGATCGGATGCAAATTCCGTTAATGTATGTGCAAGAATACGTGATCAGCTTGATGAAATATCGGATGATTATGGGAATATTCTCACTCCGGTTGTTCTTTTCGACCAGTCTGAATTCATAGAACAGTCCATCAACAATCTGGGAACAACAGCTCTGCAGGCATGTTTTCTGGCTTTTCTGGTCTTGCTGTTCTTCCTCAGATCATGGAAGAGTTCATCCATAGCAGGAATATCTATACCAATCTCCGTATTTGTGACCTTTGCCGTAATGCACTTCACCGATGTACAGCTGAACATGATTTCTCTTGCCGGCCTTGCCCTGGCTATAGGTTTGCTGGTGGACAATGCCATCGTAGTGCTTGAGAATATCTTCAGACACAGGGAAAAGGGCGAATCTCCGAGGGATTCAGCTGTCAATGGAGCGATGGAAGTATCCAATGCTATAACAGCTTCGACATTCACAACCCTTGCCGTCTTTATTCCCATCCTTTTTGTTCCGGGTATAGCCGGTGAACTTTTCAAGGAAATGGTTCTGACGATAACCTTCAGTCTTACGATATCTCTCTTTGTGGCATTGAGCCTTGTTCCGCTGATTGCGTCATGGACAAAGAACCTTGTCCCGGTATTCAAACCACGCAGTATTTCGGGCCGGATAGGCATAATGATCGACGGATTTGAAAAGAAATACAACCGATTGGTTTTCTGGTCTGTGAATCATAAAAAGATCGTTTTGATCTCAACTGCGGTAACGTTCATTCTGGCAATAATCGCCGTCGGCCAGCTTCCATCTGATTTCTTTCCCGAGTCCGATGACGGATTTCTGATGATGGATGTGGAGGAGCCGATAGGTACAAGTCTCGAGACGACCGATGAAGCAGTGAGAGCTCTGGAGGATTCCATCAGGGTTATAATCGCTCCCGAAGATCTTCTTGCGGTATTCACCACCGTTGGAGAAGCCGAGGGTATAATGGCGATTTTCGGTGCAAGCAGTTCGAACGCTGCAATGTTGAGAGTAAGATTGACACCGTCCAGCCAGCGCAGCACTTCCATGTTTGAGTATCAGGACAGGATAAGGGATGTGCTGGATGACATGCCCGGAATTGAGTATTCGACGGAAGCAGGTATGTCAGTGTTCTCATCCTCGGCGATTGAAATTACTCTGTACGGTGATGATCTGGACCTGCTGTACGATAAGGCCGAGGAGATAAGGGTTGCCATGTCGCAGATAGAGGGTGTAAAAGATGCCAGAACATCAATGCAGGAACTGATCCCGGAGTACTCTTTCATCCCTGATCCTGTAAGACTTTCGCTTCTGGGCATGACACAATCCCAGCTTGCAATGGATGTCAGGTACGGTTTCCAGGGATCCCGGGCCAGCATATACCGCGAAGGTGATGATGAGTACAATATCTTCGTCAGGTACCCCGAGAACCTCAGGGATTCAAGAGAGGACCTGGAATACGCATCTGTTCTGGGAAGACCATTGATATCCATGGGGTACCTTGATCAGAGAGTGGTATCGAATACGATTTCAAGAAAGAACCAGGCACGAATGGTCACAATTTCCTGCGATGTGTCCGGAAGGTCTCTCGGTGAAGTATCATCGGATGTCACGGCTATGTTGAGAGAGATAGATACCAACGGCTTCAGATACGAGATGGGTGGCGAGATGGAGGATCAGAAGGAAACCTTCATGTACCTCGGAATAGCTATCATGGTTGCCGCAGCCCTTGTCTATATGGTTATGGCCGGGCAGTTCGAGTCATTCCTTGAACCCTTCATAATCATCTTCACATTGCCCCTGGCCTTCATCGGGGTGGTACTTGGATTATTCGTAACCTCAACATCCCTGTCGGTCATGGCAATCATAGGAATGCTGATGCTTGCGGGAATAGTGGTTAACAATGGTATTGTAATGGTGGATTACGCGAATCAGTTGCGGAGATCCGGTAAGGAGATCAAGACAGCGATTGTTGAAGCTTCCACTACTAGAATGAGGCCTATTCTTATGACCGCGGCAACAACCGTACTGGCAATGTTCCCGCTTGCTCTTGGTATCGGTGAGGGTGCAGAGACATGGGCGCCTATGGCAGTAACAATTATCGGCGGGCTGTTCGTAGCCACTGTGCTGACGCTTGTCGTGGAACCCTGCATTTATGTAGTATTCAACCGCAAGTAGGCTTAGCCCGGACTCATCACAAATACTCTACTGCAGCGATGTATATATCTGTGTCTACTTCGTTATACTCACGCATCCGTCCTCGACGTACTGTCAAGTACGCCTCCGGAGTCTGCGTTCGCAAGCCTCGTATTCACAGCCATCTACAGCGCTTCGTAACGAGTACCTGTGATGAGTCCGGGTTAGGATTACAATTCCCCTGTGAGTGTCCACGGGCCAGCGAATTCTTCGACAAAGATCCGGAATCATGATCCGGAATTGAAGCGGTTTGAAGAACATCAGGAGAAGTGTGTCCTGATGTAAGGTTTTCGCTGCAAATTCGCCGGTAATGATGTTGACCGGGAATATTCTTTACGGTATCCTTGACTTCACTTAAAAGGACTGAGACAAAGGGAACAGAATATATCTATCGGGAACTGATTCTGATATGGCAGAAATCCAATATCCATGTTTGGATTTTGATAATCTGCAGGTGGGTGGCCAGCACAATTTCATCTTCGAACTGGAGTATCATATGTCGCTGGTCATTCACTGAACGAATATAGAAGAGTTTAGAAAATGATTGATATTAAGAGCGATACAGGAAGAAATCCTGTCAGAGTAGCAGTCCTTGGAGCTGGTCTGGCAGGTCTCAGCGCAGCTGATTATCTTACGGAACAAGGCGTGGAAGTTCTTGTTCTGGAGAAAGATGATCATCCCGGAGGGCTTGCTGCGACATTCAGATCAGATTCATTTCACTTTGATTACGGACCACATCGTTTCCATACAGAAAACCCTGAAATATTGAAACGCATCAAGGAACTTCTGCACACTGAGATGCTTGAATTAAACCGGCTCAGCCGGATAAGACTTCTTGACAGGTACTTCCAATATCCTCTGGCATTGAGTGATGTTCTGCAGAGAATGCCTTTCCACAGAGGACTGAGTATGGTTTTAAGCTATCTCTGGGAGAGATTGAGGAATCCTTTCTTTCCTCGAGATGAATCGAATTTCGAGAACTGGGTTGTAAAGAGATTTGGAAGACAGCTTTACAGTATTTATTTTGGTCCATATACGGAGAAACTCTGGGGGTGTAATGCTTCTAAACTGTCAGCGGACTGGGCCAGCCAGAGAATCACGGTTCCAGGTCTGACCAGCCTTGTAAAAGAGACTCTGTTTCCTTCACGAGACACTGTCAGAAGCCTTGTAAGCACTTTTCATTACCCCCAAGGCGGTATTGGAAAAATATGCGAAGCATTCGATGAAAGAATAAAATCCCGAGATGGAGAAATTCTATATAAGATTAAGCTGCGGGGTATCAGTATAAATCCTGATTCGACATTTATGATAGAAACTGACCGGGGCGGAATTGCCGCTGAAACAATAATTAATACTATTCCTGTTACGGATTACGTCCATCTCCTGGGAGATCTGTTATCCGAGGAAGTTCAGGAGGCAGCCTTGAAACTGCATTTCAGGGCGATAGTGTTTCTTACATTGAAGCTTCGCAACAGGGTTGAAGCCCGAGACCACTGGATCTATACTCCGGAGGAATGCTATCTGTTCAACAGACTTTCAGTACCTGAGAATTTTGATCCTGAATGTTCCGGGAACGGTTCACAGGTTGTATTCGAATTCAGCTGTAATGAAGGTGATGATATCTGGAACGGGAAAATCGACCTGAATACTCTGGCTGTCAGAGGAGGAGAGAAGCTCGGACTTTTCAAAGTGAGCGATGTTGCCGGCACGACATTAGCAAGACAGTCACACGCGTATCCGATTTACGACCTTGGTTATTCATCAAACACTTCAATTGTACTTGATGCTCTTCACGATCTGGAAAATTCTGTTACATGTGGCCGCCAGGGTTTGTTCCGGTATAACAATATGGATCACTCTATTGAGATGGGGCAGTGTGCCGCAAGAGAGGTTCTTGGCGAAGGAAGCGTTGCGGAGCGGTTTACATGGGTAACAGATACATGGGCTGATGGCTAAGAAAGTACAGCAATAATAGTGCTCAGTTAAGGAAACGATTCTCAGAGGAGAGAATTGAATGCCTGAAAGCTCCTTCATAATCAATAAGTCTACCGCAATAGCCGTTCTGTTTTTGTGTGCGGCATTGTTGCTTCTTGCGGTTGCGTTTTCAGGTATGCCGCTGAACCACGATTGCGCGCTCTTACTTCAGTGTGGAAGACTGATCACCGAGGGAAGCACTCCGTATATTGATCACATTGAGACAAATGTGTACATGGCGCAGTACATCCATGTTCCGCCGGTTCTGCTGTCGAATTCACTGAATATAAATGTAGCAGATGTATTCATTGCGGGAGTCAGTATCTTTGTTCTCTACAGTTGCTTCGCTGTTTTTCTGCTTGTACACAGATCAGGAATCTTTAACTCACGAATAAGTGTTCTCATTGTTGCTTCATCTGTGTTGGTTTTTTCGATGAAGGCATTTTGTGACGGGGATTTCGGACAGAGGGCGCATCTGTTCCTGCTGGCATATCTTCCGTTTTTTTTCGTCAGGTTCTCAAGATATCAGGATAAAAGGGTCAGCACACCGCTTTCGCTGATAACAGGTTTTACTATGGGTGTTTTGATGCTGTGCAAACCAAGCTTTTTTCTGATGGTTGTACTCATAGAAATCTGGATGAACATTCGCTCGGGAAGGAAAGCGGGAGTACTGATTAAACCGGAGATGCTTACATTGTACGCGATTGTATTGATGTTCATCGTTCATCTCCTGCTGCTTCCGGGGTCTTTGAACTCTCCGTTTTTTACCAGATGGTTGCCATTCATTGCGGGAGGTTACAGTTCCTACAACGCAGCATTTTACGATATGATACGGGGACCTCTGAAACTCTGGCTTATACTTACAGGGAGTATTGCATTGGCAGTATTCTCTTTATCGAGAAACGGATCTGCGGTCAGACAGCTTCTGGAATCACTTATTGTTGCTGTCGTTCTGGGAATTCTCCTGTTTTTCCTGCAGCACAAAGGTTGGTTGTACCAGCTGTTTCCAGCAATCGGATTTGCGGCGGTTCTATTGTCTGTGGTCATCATGATCATGTATGAAAAGTGCAGATCGACACTGATCACCGGGAACCTGGTCGGCATTGCTTTACTGTTCTGCCCCGTGATCATCTGCCTTCTCTATGCCGGAAGTTCATTTCAGCTTGCCGGTTTATACTATACAGACATGGATGACTACCTTGAACTGATTGAAACTTATTCAGAACCGGGTGAACGGATTTCATTCATCTCGACTTCTGTTTATCCAAAATATCCCACACTGGTATATGCAGATAGACTGCCGGGAACAAGATACATGTCAGCCTTTCCAATAGCGCTGGTCTATTGTGGCTTCGTAGCAGACGATTCAGCCGGTTTCCAATATCGATTGCCTGATGAATGGACTGATGAGGAACGGTTATTCCTGATGGAACTGGGAATGGATATTCAGAAGAACAGACCTGCTCTTGTCTTTATACAGGCAACCGGGGATTGTCAGGCCTGCCCTGTTGGTTTCAGGATTGATGAATATCTTATAAGTTCGGGGTGGCTTGAGGAATTCATGGAAAACTATGAACTGCTTTTCATCCGAAATGGATACAGGACATATGAACTGGATCCGTCCTTCAATTCGTCCCAATAAACCTCCGATTCCTGTCTGAAACTGACCATACCGCCTGAAACACACTCAGTCAAACACCGTTGAGACGAATATGCACTGGGAATTCGGTATGAAGGTAGACATTCCCCCAGAAGTCGGAGCCATGAATTATTACCCAACTTCTATTTCCTTCTGCGACGGGAGTATGAGGAACGATCTTTCATGGAAACGGCGGATTTCTCTTCGCTTGGTGCTTTCGGTAAGATCCCCTGACGGTGGTCACGGCCACGCCATGTCTGCCATAAATGCCCGAGACATACTCGACTTTGAGAGGTTCTTCTTCTTTCTTGACGGATAAACAAACTATGAACAGTATTAGGAAATGTTGTATTGAGGTTATTATGTGAATATGAAGGGGTTTTTAGTATGAAAACAGCAATAATTACTATAGCCATCCTATTAATAGTATCGGTTCTCTCCTGCGGAGAAAGTAATGACCCGACAGGGTCTTCAGGAATAGAACCTGAAGACAGTGTGATTGTTGTCGGCTCTTACGACATTTCAGCCGATTATGATGGAGACCTGACTTTTGACGGCAGTCATCTTTGGATTTTGACGGACGGCATGCTGCAGCAATTGAGTACTCAAGGCCAGGTACTAGAAACGTTAAATCCACCCGGAAATTATCCAAGAGGCATCGCCAGCAACAACCTGAAACTGATCGTCGGTGATGATCATTGGGGAACCGGATTGATCTACCAGATAAGTGATGACTGCACCATCTTGAATGCCCCCGGCAGCGGTCATATTAGCGGTCTGGGATTTGACGGTACACATTTATGGGGCGCGAACTGCGCCGGTATTCAAAACACTCTATACCAGTTTACAACCGAGGGCACAGTATTGGATTCACTGCCCTGCGAGATCGAAATGGTCGAAGGGTTAACTTGTGATGAATCATCAATTTGGATTTCCGGTTTTGATACAGGCTCAGGCCGCGCTCGAATATACCAGATAGATTATTCCGGCAATCCCATTTTCAGTTTTGAAGTACCTGTCATGTGTATCGAAGGGCTCACTACCGACGGTACACATCTTTGGCTCTCATCGGGCAGCGATCCTGTCCTGTGGAAGTACACTACTTCCGGTGAATTGATCGACACAATTAACATACCGGGGTCCCAACTCCAAGACATTGCATTTGACGGTACTTATCTTTGGGTGGCCGAAGGCTATTTGTCCTCAACAAATCAAATACTGCAGTTGGATACAAACGGTACACTCATTTCCTCGGTGCCTGCGCCGGGTGATGCACCGGGTGGCCTCACATTTGCCGACGACGCGATTTGGGTGGCAGACGTGATCACCGGAAAAATCTATAAACTCTTCGGTGAGAATATCTCCGTATTGGGCGCATTCCCCTCTTTTAGCATGACTTACATGACCTACGACGGATCGCAAATATGGTGCATCAACAATGATAATAAGCAAATTGTTGCTATCGATGATGAAGGTTTGGAAATAACCATAATCCCCTGGAGTAATGCACAGCTCAATGGTATCGTATTTAATGCTGATACGCTGTGGGTGATTGATAACGGCGAAATGAATACGAATGCCGACAAGCTGTATGCTATATTACTGTCTGGCGAAATCACCGCCACTTACAGTTTTACCGATAGATCGCTACCACGGGCCTACGGTCTCGCCCACGACGGAAGCAACTTGTGGTATATCGGCATCGATCCTTTAACTGGTGAGAAACTGTTTCGGCTGGAACTACAATAACATGTACTGGTAGAGTGATTCATTGATACCATTATCCCAGATCTGGTTAAGCAGAGCAGCCCGCATCTGTATTCTACGGCAGGAGCATGTTGAACGGATTTCTTCAGATGCATAAGTTTCCAGATCTGTTGATGTGTATTGCATGAGTTGGAGGCATTTTTCGCTCCAATAACGGGTATGCTTATGCAGACATAATTCACTTTCTGTACTTGACGGCAATAATACAGCCTGGTATGAACTTATGTTAATTAATTGTTGAGAATATGTTAAACATATATTTCCAGGATGATGAAGATGAAAATGTGCACACATCTAATCGTATTTAATTTACTATTTATATATTCCTCGCTTCAGGCGCAAATTAATGTGGATTATCATATTAATACTAACCAGGGAATAGGACAAATAAGTCCATATATCTATGGCGTTAATATGCCGGCAGTTACAGATTTTTCAACAGCCAGAAGAATGGGTGGAAATAGACTCACAGGTTTTAATTGGGAAAACAATGCTTCAAATGCCGGAGCTGATTATTATCATTCCAGTGATAATTATATACCATGGATTCTGGGAGTTCCTTCCAGTGATTATGATGTACCAGGGATATCATTAACGACTTTTCACAATACATCATTAAGCCAGGATAATTATACTCTGCTTACACTACCTATGGCTGGTTATGCTGCTCGGGATAAATACGGTACTGTTGAAGTATCGGAAACTGCTCCATCTTCCAGGTGGGTAGAAGTGATTAACAGAAAAGGTTCACCATTTGTATTAATGCCTGATACCACAGACAATGTACTTTATATTGATGAATTGTTGAATTTCATAATTAGTACTTATGGAACCGCAAATACTGCAACCGGTGTTAAAGGCTATATACTGGACAATGAACCTGCATTGTGGGTGTATACTCATCCAAGGCTTCATTCTGATACTCTGACTATTGCGGAATTAATGTCTAAATCGATTGATTTGGCGGCAACAGTTAAAGAAATGGATTCATTTGCAGAAGTTTTTGGGCCGGATTTATATGGTTTTTCCGCATTTTTAGATTTGCAGGGTGCGTCTGACTGGGCTGATTACAGCGGAACTTATGACAGGTTCATCGATGCTTATCTGGATTTAATGCGTCTGGCTTCTAATTCAGCAGGTTATAGACTCTTAGATGTTCTTGATGTTCATTGGTATCCGGAACCGGCAGGGGTTTATAGCGGAGACACTTCACAGACTGTTTCTGAAACAAGAATGCAGGTGCCCCGCACCTTGTGGGATTCAACTTATGTTGAAGATAGTTGGATTGGTCAGTATTTCAGTCCGGTAGTGCTTCTTCACTATCTTAATAATTCTATTGAGGAATACTACCCAGGCACGAAATTATCAATAACTGAATATGATTACGGAGCTTCAAACCATATTTCGGGAGGAATAGCACAGGTTGAAGCATTAGGAATATTTGGCAAATATGGAGTTTATTTTGCTTCAAAATGGGGATCAAGCGAAGAATATATTGCTACTGCATACAATATTTATAGAAACTATGATGGAAATTCAAATACCTTTGGAAGTACAAAAGTACTGGCAACTATGAATGATACTTTAAACACTTCCATATATGTTACTGTTGATGATAATGATCCGACATGTCTTCATATCATTGTTTTGAATAAAAATTATGATAGCATCATCAATGGTAATTTTCAAATCACCAGTAATTATCAATATAACACAGCTGAAACTTGGTATTTTGACAGGTACAGTACATCAATACATAATGGAACCGGTTTTTCATTTACAAACAATCAATTTGATTTTAATCTATCTCCGTTATCTGTTTATCATATTGTATTGACTAATGGGACTTTCGTAGAAGAAGAAGACGAAGAAGAGATAGATTCAGGAGTAAGTAGTTTCACGGTATATTACAATTCTCTGCTAAAAGAAGTAAATGTTAATTTCCTTGAAGTTGTTAATTCTGCTGTTAGTATTTTAATCTATGATATTTCCGGCAGAAAGTTAAAAGAGATGACTATTATTCCATTTGGTACTACTGTTAATATTGATGTTCAATATTTCATGTCAGGTATCTATTTTTTGCAGGTTCAAACTGGAGATAGTACTGTTTCAAAGAAATTTTTACTTTTGCAATAATAAAATATATGGATGAAAGCATAATACGGACTATACACAATACCTGGGATGAATCCGGGTGAGTTGAGTTCAGTTAGCTGATTCTGCTATCAGTTTTTGAAAAAACTCATTGCCTGCAAATTCGCATGAACAGCCAGCGGTTGCTTCCTTGTGAGAGCATTTCCCGGCAGTGTCAAAAACAGCTTTTAAATAATTCAATCTGTCATCTATGGCCTGACTGACTTCTTTTCTCCCGAAGAGCTCAGGACCATGTCCAAGGATAATTCTGTCCCTGTTCATTTCTTTCAGCATTTCCAGTGACGAAATGTGATTGGCAAGCTCGCTGAATTCAACCCAGGGCAGAATGGCTTTCCCGTCGTAACGACTCATAAGGTTATCTCCTGCATGGAGGTATTTCCCGTTGATATCGATAAGTATACTGCACGCCGAGTGCCCGGGCGCAGGAGTGAATGCAAGGTTGAAATCACCGAATTGGAATCCATCAGAAAAGGATACTGCAGTAACTCTCTGCGGTATGTCTTTTGTGAGAGTCTTTTCGTACTCAGGGCTGCCCAGCACCGTTATCTCTGCATCAAGAGCAATAAGCCCGGCCACATGGTCGGGATGGAAGTGCGTTAAAAGTACATGGGTGAGTCTGAGCCCTTTTGATGTAAGGTCCTTCTTAACCTGTCTCGCCTGGCTGCTGAATGCTGAATCTATCAGCAGGACATCATTCCCGTTTATCAGTGCATACAGATTGAATCCATAAAGGAATCCTTCTTCCTCAGGAAACCTGTAATTGAACAAATTATTCTCAATGTTATCTACGATCATTTTACTGTCTCCGTTTCCTTTGCCTGGAACATAACAGCTCAGGCAATAGGAAACTGGATTTTCTCTCTATCCTGAGATCAGTTCCCGGGAGTTCCCGGAACATCGTTTTGCCATGGAATGTAATCTGCGCATGGCTCAAAGACAAGTTCCATTGGCTCTGGCGGAGCTCTGGAGAAGTACTCCGCAAGACTCTTCCTCCCTTCGGCGTCATTGACCGGTTCCCCTCTGTAAACACCAAAGCCGCTGTGCTTTGAAATAATCAACCGCAAGTAAGATCAGGTTTTGCATTTGAGTACTTGTAGTTGAATTGAATATGAATCATAGGATACAATTATTATGTTGCATGTCAGCGGTTTACGGGATCTCTATCGGTTTCCTGGAAACCGTCTGACATAGAATATCTGCCCATCATATTCTACCCGTTTAATTGCACATTTACTCATAAGTTCATTGAGTATGGATTCCGATTTCCCCGCCTCTGACAGGAATCTCAGAACAGCGCTGGCGCGCATTGGATGTACTGACAGAATGCCCAAAAGGTCAAATTC
>DAOWFD010000162.1 GCA_030638185.1 Candidatus Aegiribacteria sp. | reverse complement strand
GTCGAGTAGCCCACGGGAACCTCCCCCGCAGGCTCTCACAGAACCGGACGTGAACGTCTCCGCTCATCCGGCTCCTATCGTTCAGCCGAAGCGTAGAGTAATCGCCAGTGCGCGAACAGATCCGGCTCTCGTCGCGCTATGCGACCCAGCCATTGTGCTGCTTTCCTGCGATGTCCTCGAAAACGCTTGTACTTCCTCATTGCCCACATCACAAGACGTCGATCCAGACAACATAGAGTTGGGTATAATTCCGATTTGTAAAACCGCCCATAATAGCTTATCCATCCCCGAATAGCAGGATTGGATAGCCTGGCCAAATCCTCCAAATCCAGATTACTGCGTTTGGGCCACTGCCAGCTTCGTGAGATTCGCCGAATTGCTTTGGCTGCTTTGCTGCTGATTGCAGGAGTAAAACCAATGAAGTACTTCCCCCGCTTACTCTTTGATCTTCTAGGGCGAAATGTATAGCCCAGAAAATCAAAACTTATACAGGGAAAACCCTCAGACCGATTGCTATCCTTACAGTAGACAATCTTTGTCTTCTCAGGATGCAGTTCCAATCCAACTTCATTCATCCTTTCCTTCAGTTTCTCCTTCAGCTCTTCCGCCTGAGCCTGGCTCTTACAATGGCATACACTGTCATCAGCATAACGCTCAAATGGAATTGTGGGATTCTCCCGCACCATCCACTTGTCGAATGCGTAATGAAGAAAGAGATTAGCCAGTAAAGGACTGGCAACTCCACCCTGGGGAGTCCCTTTCTGCGGATGAATAAGTGATCCATCAGGCATAAAGACCGGTGATTTTAGCCACCGCTCTATGTACAGAACCACCCATTTCACATCTGTGTGCCAGCGTACTGCTTTCATCAAAAGATCATGATCGATATTATCGAAAAATCCCTTGATATCAATGTCCAGTACCCAGTCGTACTTCCAGCAGTTCTTTCGTGCCTTCCCGACTGCATCCAGAGCGGACTTGCCCGGTCGATAGCCATAAGAGTCAGGATGGAAATGTTTCTCCAATTCCGGCTCCAGTTGCTGTTTTACAACCTGCTGGGCAATTCTGTCTTCAACGGTCGGTATTCCAAGCGGCCTTATGCCGCCGTCGGCTTTGGGTATCTCTACCCTCAGCACCGGCTTTGGGAAGTAACTGCCGGAGGACATCCGATTCCAGAGTTTGTACAGATTGTTTTCCATATCTGTCTCAAAATCTTCTATCGACTGCCCATCAACTCCAGCGCACCCCTTGTTGGCCCTGACCCGTTTGTACGCTTCCCAAACCTCTCGTTTGGAAATACTAAACGGCTTTGTCTGTTTCAATCCAGTCCTCCTGTTTCCAGTTGCTTTCTCTACTTCAGACTGAACAATGCACCCCCTTTGCTCCAGTTCCATTACAGAACCTTCATCGCTACTACGGGTCGCTCCGCCCCTGTGCTCTGCCTCGGTACTCTCATACTAATGGGGCCTCCACTTGTATTTTTCTCCCTTAACATCAGAGCGACAGGTTCCCACGTTCCACAAAAAAAGCCTGTTTCAGGTTCACGCCACCTGTATGCCGGAGGCCGTCTGGCCAGTAAACAGGTTCCCGCCAGACTTATCCCAGGGTAACGACTACCCCCCGGTTTTGACCCCATCCACGCGATTTCGACACTTCATCAGTGGTTCACTTCCGTTCGTCTCCCTGTAACTTACCTGACCGAATCTTGTGTCCGGCCTTTCCCGTAACGCTCACCACCCCGGCTCTTAACCGGCGCAGCTTACGGTGGTTTGAAGCCTCCTCCTGCAAGGCGGCTCCGAGGGGCCTTCCCTCATCTTTTATGCAGCATGGCTGCACCGGGTGATATACACCCGTGCATGCCTTCGTGGCACACGGTCATCTCCGGCACATTCGCAATGGACAGCCGGGGAGGCAGGCTTGATCTGATCGATAGGATGAGCCGTCTTAATCCCGATCTGGTGCTCATGGCCGGGGGAACCGATGGCGGCGCAGTATCCGGTGTTGTAACCATGGCCTATATGCTCAATCTCGCTAAACCGGAACCAAAGTACGGATCAGGCAAGCTGCCGGTACTTTTCTGCGGAAATGTGAAGGCCCATGAATATGTGCGGCAGGCACTGGATAGTAATTTTGATATGCAGACTACCGAGAATGTGGTTCCGGGGAATCATGAGATCAATCCCAGACCGGCTATCATGGCAGTGCAGAGCCTGTTCATGGAACATGTAATGAAGAGAGCTCCCGGCTATTCCCGATTGCTCGATCTGGTATCCGCGCCCGTGGTGCCAACGCCCATGGGTGTTTCCAGAATGCTTGAGGTGTGCAGCAGGGAAATGGGTAAAGGAGCGCTTATGGTGGACATGGGTGGAGCGACCACAGACATCTTCACAGTAGCGGACGGCAAACTGCAGCGTACTGTGGCCGCCAATATAGGAATGTCATTCAGCATGACAAACACACTTGCTGAAGTGGGATTGCCTGCTGTACTTCGTCACATACCCGGAGTGGATTCCGAGACCGCCAGGAGCTGGATAATGGGCAAAACCCTCTTTCCCACTACCCTTCCCCGTTGTGAAACGGCCTGCGTTATAGAAGCTGCAATTGCCGTTGAAGGTTTGCGAACAGCCTGGAATCATCATCTGGATGTGGCATACGACCCTGGAGGACTGTCCTGGCGGGAGATGCTCGGAATCAGCCCCCCCTCTGCCATCAATCCGCCTCTGAGTACTCTCTCCGGAAAGAGATTCCGGCTTGACGATCTGGATATGCTCATAGGAACGGGGGGCATATTCTCCCACTCATCCCCCGAAAGAGCAGCCTGGATGCTGGCGGAGGCATTCAGACCGCCGGGGCTCACCACTCTTTACGTAGACAGTTTCTTCAGAAGTCCCCATCTTGGAGCGCTGCTTCAGAGCTTTCCTTCTGCTGCCCTGAAATACTATCTGAAGGACTGCCTCAAGCCGGTATGCAGAGTACTCAGCCCACCCTGCAGGATATCGGGCAAATTCGTGAAAATCACAGGACCCTTCGGAAAGAAAACCGTACGAGCCGGCGGATATCTCTACCTGGAAGACACAACTGATATAACCGTACAGGTCTTTGGACACCGGATTCAGGGATTGGAAGATGTGTCCGACGGTTTACCTCTTCTGATAGATTGCAGAAGAAAAAATGACCCTCTGCCAATTGATTTCCGGGAGGGAAACAACTTCGGGAAAGAAACTGTACAGCTCTCCCACCGGGAAATCGATCCTCCAGTTGAACAGAAGATCCGGTTCGGCATGTCTCTGCCCTTCTCTGGAATGCTCAATGTACAGGAAAATGACACTGTTGAGCCCGGTCAGTGCCTGGGACAGATCACAGAGATTCCTCCCAGGCAGTTCGTTCTGGATGTCAACACCGCCAGATCGTGGCCTTCCGACCTGAGTGATGAAGAGATCAGGAGAGCCGTCAATGTATCACCGGGGGATATGGTTAAAACCGGAGACACCATCTTTAAGCACAGCACCAGACAGTACATGGCGGTATACAACAGCCCTGTGAATGGAAGGATAACAAAAATCCTACCTCCTGGTGTTGTGATGATGGAAGAGGACATGGAACATGATGACCTGCCCCATGTGGTCAAGGTATGCCGGAAAATGGGGATAAAGCCAGGGCAGATGAACAAATTCCTGCGGATCTCGACCGGTGACTTCGTGTACAGAGGGCAACTGATAGCTAATGATCCTCCGGTCAGCATGTGCACGGCTCCTGGTCCGGGTTTTGTAACCGATATAGATCATATACTCGGTACTGTTACCATCCAGTACAACATGACCCCGATAGTGATTGAAAGCCCGCTTGCCGGAGGAATTACCAGCACAGTTTTGAACAGAACGGTCAACATAGAATGCACAGGCCTGAAACTACCGGGAGTATTGGGCTTCGGCAGAACCGTTCGTGGGAAACTCAGACCCATCGGTACATCTTTACAGAAAGGCGACATTGCTTTTACAAGCAGTCCCGCCGACCTTGAAATCTTTGAAAAGGCAGGAGAGATGGAGCTTGCGGGGCTGGTCTGCCCATCTATCTCTTCGAATAGTCTGATCTCCTGGCTGGGATGCGAGCCGGGGATGTTCATCACCGGCCAGGAAGACCTTCCCTTCTCGCTGCTCATACTGAATGGTATCGGTGAGAGGAATATGACTCCTGGAATACTAGAATCTCTTGAATCCTCTGAAGGTATCCATTCAGCCCTCTTCCCCGAGACCAAGATACGCTCGGGTATCTACCGACCGTTCCTGGTGATCTCGTCAGATGGAACTGGTCACTTCACTCGATAACCGGTCTCCGGACTCCGTGTCTCTCGAACCAGCCTGTCTGAACTGAAGAATCCGTAAATGTAACGATGAAGAAACCGATAAATAACAAAGGCAGGTTACTTCTGTACACAGAACATTTCGTGTATATCAAGGAATCTTAAGTATTTATGCAAATATCAACCAGGTCGATAAACCTGAGATCCGGAGCCACTGTAGGAGGATATGATTGTTCTTGTTGCAGGCATCGATGCCATCGCTTCCGGAAGAGAGCCAAAACTTCCATAATTGCAATTTGAGATAAACTGCTAAAATCAGTCGAACAGAGATAAGCAAGCATAACGACCACTATGAAACTTGATTTCTCGCCATGCCGGGATTTGCTCATAATATAGCCCATCAGTCTACAATTTCCTAAATTTCTCTACCTGAGCTGATGATACTGCCAGTAACTCCGCAACAGAACTTACCTCTCCCCTGAAACCAGCATATCCATAAACCCGTGGTTCCCGGGTGTTCCCGGAAACCGGATCAGTAAGAGTTCAACCAGTCTCCATTTCAGGAACATCATCCTTCCAGGGAACGTAGTTGATATTCACAGTTGAGTCTGGTAACAGGTTAAACTATATATTATTCAGAACTGAATCACATTAGGGTTGAATACAATTGACTTTATAATCCGATTCCGGATTGGTCCATTGCTTGCCTTAAGTGATGTGTGCTCAACATAACTGAGAGGGGTCATAAATGCATTCAAGATACAGCCTTATTCTCATGCTCTTTACCACGCTCTTCATTATTGGGAGTTCTTTCTCCCTGGTTGAGGCTTCAAATCGCTATCAGGTTCACGAGAATGCTATAACTTTTGAAGAAGCCTGGAATTATCTAAACCCAGATAACTTATTTAGTACTTACTGCAATCAAGAGAACTACTTCCCAGTGGGATGGTCCGGTTCATGGAGTACTTACAAATTATTCGACTTGTACGAGCGGTACTACTATCCCGACTTCGATGTCTTGGGAGAGTTAACTGACGTCCTGGTAGAAGCAGAGAATTCAGGAATTAATTTTGTATTTATGCGCAGCTTTATCGAATCGTCGTACACATGGAACGATTATATTGACGTTGCCAATACCTCCAGGGAGAACGGGCTTAACGTAATCGCCGGAGGATTCAAGAGAACTAACAACCCCGATAACTACAATAATGAGGTTT
Organism: Candidatus Aegiribacteria sp.; assembly: GCA_030638185.1. Lineage (GTDB taxonomy): Bacteria > Fermentibacterota > Fermentibacteria > Fermentibacterales > JCC-6 > Aegiribacteria. The sequence continues at coordinate 524 of DAOWFD010000162.1, read as the reverse complement.
TCACAAACATTTCTGAATACATGTCGAATTATCCACCGGGATCTTTTCCAGGATACGTCATCGGTACTGGTGGTATGGACTGTCCGGATGGACAGGAAGCTTACACCGAAGATCAGGGATATTACTCTGCCACAGAGCACTACTCGTCAATGTGCGAGGAGAATCCTGCAGCAAATGAGTACTCTTTACCCTTCTCATGCTTGCTGGAGGAACAGGGCTATACAATCGGAAATAACTGGCATTGGTCGACAGGCACAGAACCACCCCCGTCTGGACATGGATACATATATAGATACTGTAGCATAATGTCCCTTCCTTCATATGATTGGTATCCCTGTCGTGTTAATTACTATCTTGGTGTTTTCTTATTGTCAGCTGATAGATGGACGGCAGCAGACATATTCCCAGAGAACAATAGCTATTACAAGGCCTATGCAGACCGGGACGAGCTTATTGCCATTAATGAAACAAATGCTGGAGGGGTGGAGGTCGCAGTATTTCAGGCCAATAATAATGATGAACAT
>DAOWFD010000142.1 GCA_030638185.1 Candidatus Aegiribacteria sp. | reverse complement strand
GCAATTAGTTAAATTTTATGACTCAAGTTCCTGCCTTCTTTCAAGGGCATGCTCGATCTCCTGTTTTGCCCTCTCCCTGTCACGGAGGTTATCGGTATACTCCTTCTGGAGAGACTGCACCGTATCCGATATCATTCGGTACTCTTCCCGCGCCTTCTCAAGTTCCGAGGTTGATTCGGCGAAATGTTTTTCGGCCTGTTCATTACCGCATGAAGCCTTCTCAAGGTTACTCTCCGCATCACTTATCCGCTTCCTCAGCGATCTTTCGCTCTTCATCAACTCATCCGCATTCTGCCTGAGCTCTTCCGCCCTCTTCTTCTCATTGGATGATTCCCTCAATAAGCTCTCTATTCGTGATGAAGTATTCCGATTGCGCTCTTCGGTAACCGCCAGCTGTTCATGAATCCTGCTCATCTCGCCGTCGATGATGGCGCATTGGGAATGTTCACCGTCAAGACGGATCTGAGCTTTCTCGAGGGCAATCCTGGCCTGACTTTGCCTTGCAGTCGACGCTGAAACAGCGGCTGTGGCCTTCTGTTCACTGCCACTACACAGTTTCATTTTCTCTTCGAGCTTCCTGAGATTTGCCGCTGATTCCTGCAGTGTTCTGTGATCCATCAGGCAGCGGATTTCGGTGATCCTCCTTTCAGCTCTCTCCCATCTTCTGAATGCGGAGACCTGACTTCTGAGAGAACTGACGTTGCGCTTAACTTCGTAAATGATGTCGTCCAGTCTCTCAAGGTCAGCTCCCGCCGCGTTCAGCTTGAGCTCGGCACGGTGACGCTGCATCTTGTACTTGACTATTCCGGCGGCCTCATCGAAAAGGAACCTTCTATCGGAGGGGCCGCTCTCTATTATCGTATCGGTCATGTTCTTCTCAAGTATCCAGTATCCGTTGCTGCCGAGACCCCTGTCCACAATGAGATCCGTAATATCCATCAGCCTGCACCTGTTGCCGTTCAGAAGGTATTCGCTGTCCCCGGATCTGAAGAGCCTTCTGGTTACGGTCACCTCATCAAAATCAAGGTCCAGTTCCCTCTTTGAGTTATCAAAGGTGAGAACCACTTCCGCCATTCCCTGTGATTTTCTCTGAACTGTGCCGGAAAAGATAATATCCTCCATACGGTCAGCGCGCAGTTCCGTGGGACTCTGGGAACCCAGCGCCCACCGGATGGCATCGGCTATATTGCTTTTACCGCAGCCGTTGGGTCCGACAATGCATGAGATACCTTCCAGAAATTCCATTTCGAAAGCATCCGCAAACGACTTAAAGCCTACTATTTCCAGCCTTTTCAGATACAAGTGATGATGCTCCCGTCAGCTAGCCCGGATTAACTATTCCGGAGTATTTTTACAGACTCAGAAAAATAGACAAAAAGACTCACCAGCACAAACCCGAGTGATAAAAGACCCAGGGGATCGAGACCTGCCAGAACCATGTATGATGGCCACAGGGTACTGTCCAGCATGTAGCATACAGCTGCGGTTGTGAGGTAAACCGATATGATAAGGGTTGATAATTTACCCCATATGTTCGAAGACGGAGGTGAACCCAGCCTCTTTGTAAGAAGAAACCCTCCGACGGCAATCAGAGCATCCCTTGCCAGAAACAGGATAACGAACCACAACGGAACAGCCTCAACAAATGCAAGCGTAATAATGAACGCACCTATGGCTATTTTGTCGGCAAGGGGATCGAATATCTTTCCCCAGTCACTTACGGAATTGGTTTTCCTTGCAATTATTCCATCAATGAAGTCCGAAAGAACACCCACAAATATCACGATCACCACGGGAACAAAGCTTTTCCGCACCAGGAACATGCAGGCGGCAAACCCGAGGGGGATCCTGGTCAGGCTTATCAGGTTAGGAGTGTTGATAACAGGACCCTTCAAGGCTGTTCTCCCTCGCTTTCATCCTTATCGATATCAGCAATTATCATCTTCTCGGCATGCTCCCTGGCGGCTCTTCCCCCGCCGAGCAGCCTGGCAAGCTCTTCTATCCGACTATCACTGTCAGAGAGGGCATCCACACGGGTGGCCGGTAGTCCGTCTACTATTTCCTTTGATACCGCAAGATGCCTGCGTGCCTTCGAGGCTATCTGCGGTAGATGCGTGATCACAATGACCTGCCTTTTCTCGGAAACTCTACCAAGGGAATCGGCCAGAAGATTTGCTGTCTCTCCTCCGATACCGCTGTCGATTTCATCAAATACCATTGTAGGCGCCTGCGTTACGCTGACCAGCGCCAGTTTAAGGACAAGGCTCACTCTGGACATCTCACCGCCGCTGGCAACGGATGATAAGGGTCCTGGTTTCATCCCCGGGTTCGCGCTGAAAAAGAATTCGGGTATCTCGCAACCATCGGAACAGATGCTTACATCTTCAATCACTAATGATCTGTTCTCAGGAGGGTTATTCATCACGACCAGGAAAACCGCGTCAGGCATATCAAGCAGATTCAGCTCATTCTGAACCGATTTTTCCAGCTTCTCCGCACCCCTTTTTCTGGATTCGGAAAGCGTATCCGCAGCTCCATGCAGGCTTTCAGCTATCGAAGGGATGGTTTTCTGCAGCTGCTCATACTCCTTCTCCAGAAGATCGTACCGCTCAAGCTCCAAGTTGAGCTGGGAGCGCCTGCTGAGAAGATTCTCCATGGTCCCGCCACACCTGCCCAGGATGGAAGCGTAGCCGTCAAGTCTGTCATCGATCTCCTGAATCCTCCATGGAGCACTGTCTATTCTGGAAAGCATGCTTTCGCATTCTGAAGAGGCTTCAGTCAATGCGATATTCGCCTGTTCGAGAAGTTCCAGGGTATCTTTCGCTTCTATTCCGGAATCGGCAAGGGAATGCCGGAATTCTCCAAGAGAGCCAAGGATGCCGTAATCTCCGGAAATACCCTCTGAAATTCTTCCGAGGATTACAGCGCCGTTCTGGACAGCCTTGAGTTCGCGCCTCTCTAACATGAGGCTGTTGTAATCCTCAGCTGAGGGATTGAGTATTTCAATCAGTGATAGTTCATGGTGAGCTATGTCCCTCTTCTCCGCAACTGCCGAAAGCTGCGCTCTCAGTTCATCCGATCGCCTGAGGAGAGACCTGTATTCCCCAAACCCGATGCTGAATTTCCCGGCCAGGTCTGTACAGCCGCTGAATTCATCGATTGCGGCTTTTTGAACATTGC
>DAOWFD010000079.1 GCA_030638185.1 Candidatus Aegiribacteria sp. | reverse complement strand
GGTAACCTGGAGCGTTGACTCCTATAAGATTTCCCGTATATGTAACGGTCAGCCTTTTATCTGTTCTGCAAACGCTGATGGTTGTGTCAGGCAGGTTTTCCGGGTCATATCCATTGATTTCTTCAGTACAAGGCGGGCAACTGGAGCCGTACCGTCTGATGAAATATTTCGAGGAAAGTGGAGTAGTCGTGATTATACCGTCGGCATTTTTCACTACAGCCCTTTCGAGTAAACTATGAATCCACTTTATGGGACCAGGTGGATATTGCATATATGAATCGTATATCCAGAGATCGCCAAAGTAAGGGATCCATTTTATCCCTGTAGTCCTGCTTATAAGCCAAGCATGCAAATGGAGAGAGTGGTGCGGACCTGCCGAGAGAATGACTTTTGCATTTGTATCACGAACGAGGTTTATACCAGCGGGAACGACATCGGGCATCCATGTGATGGTTCTGTCGGGAATAAGGAAGTAGAATTTCAGAATATCCCTCAGGGTAATCCGATTCTCCTTTCTATGAAATGAATCGGTATGCTGAGCATTCTGTTCTCCAGTGAATTTTCTCAGAGCAGTCATTACATCCAGGTGTCGCACCCTTCTGATAACGGTATCTTCAGGTATTTTTTTCAAGAGGGAATAATCCAGCGGCATTCCCCTGGGTTCGGTGGATGTCAGTACGTTGAATTTCCAGCCGAATCGCGGTAGATACTTGGGTAGCAAAGTATTTCTGGTATTAGCGCCGGAACTGAGGGGTGGGAACGAATATGAGAGATACACAAGGCTGTTATCCATGAGTCACTCGACTATTTCCAATCTCATTTGACATATTATGATATTGTATTGTTTCGGCTAATATAGTTGATATTCGGGGAATATTCAAGAAATCACCGCTTATAGAAGTTAATATGAAAATAAGCGTAGTCATACCTGTCTACAACGCGGGGCAGTTTGTGAGAAGTGCTGTTGTGTCTGCTCTTAATCAGGCTGAAACGGCTGAAGTAATACGTGCTGAGGATAACTCAACTGATGACAGCCTGAGGGTATGCAGATCCCTGGAGAAGGAATACCATAATGTATTACTGATCCGACATCCTGACGGAGAAGATCACGGGGCTGGAGCGACCAGGAATCTGGGTGTGAGAAATGCGACTATTGAGTATCTGGCATTCCTTGATGCTGATGATTTTTATCTTGTTGATCGATTCAAGGTTGCTAAGGGACATCCAACCTTGATTGTTACATTTAATATCTTCTGACAGTTTGACCTTATCGGCAGTATACTTGGTTTTCAGGGAGTATTCAGGTAATTACCGCAATTGAAAGGATGAAGTTATTCCCATCAGAATAGTCTTCGTAATGCTTGGTAAGAAGGATTTCCATTCGGGAGGTTACGGTTTCAACTTCAAAATGGTGGAATACCTCAGGTCTCATGGTGTTGAAGTGGATATAATTCACTTTACAACTGCTCCCCCCGGCCTTCCTTTGAAATGGTTCAGTGCATCCAGGTACATCTTCAGAGAAATCCGGAGAAGAAAGCCTGGTCTTGTAATAGTAAGCAAGAGTTATCAGTATGTAACTCTGCTCCGCCTGATGAGTAGATTCACAGGTATTCCGGTATTGTACCTGATGCATCATCTTGAATGGATGGACCTGAGGAATAAACTCAAGGCATTCATGTATAGAATGTATGTGAAGTGGCTGCTTGGAATGGCGTGCCGGGTCTGGGTGAACAGCAGAAATACGGGGGAAGCAATAGAAGGCATGAAAATCCCTCCGGACCGGATCAGACTGATAAACCCCGGTTTTGAGAAAGACCCCAGGCCTCTGCCGGATCGCTCCAGTCGCCATGGGCCCGTAAGGCTGCTGTGCGTGGGCGGCTTCTCTCCGAGGAAGGCTCAGCATCTGCTGGTAAAGGCTTGTACATATCTTGAAAGGGGAAGTTTCGAGATTGAATTCGCCGGAAGTATCGAATCGGAAAAAGAGTACGTTGTTAGCGTATTGGATATGATAAGGGAGGAAAACCTTTCAGATTTCATTAAGGTTTCAGGGGAACTTGCTCCAGAAGATCTTGTCAATGCGTACATGAAGGCGGATATACTTGTTCATCCCGCCAGCTGGGAAGCTTTCGGCATGTCCATCCTCGAGGGGATGTGGTATGGATTGCCTGTAATATCGTCGGATATCGCCGCTATACCGGAACTTGTCCGTCATGGGGAAAACGGCCTGCTTACACCACTTGGAAACGCTGAGGACCTTGCCCATGCGATGAACAACCTGATCAGGAACAGGGATCTGAGGCTGCAAATGGGGAAGAAAAGCCGTATGTTCGCCGAAAGTATGAACGACTGGAATGATACCGGGAAGGAATTCATGGAACTCGTCTTGACTGCAGTGAGGGAGCGATCCAGTGAATGATCTCTGTGTCATGAAGTTCGGCGGAACATGCCTGGCAACCGAAGAGGACAGACGGAAGTCGGTAGATCTCTGCATCAGGGAACTTGAATCGTACCGCAGGGCTGTTATTGTTGTTTCCGCAATGGGCAGCAAAGGGGATCCATATTCAACGGATACCTTATTGGAACTTGTTTCATCTCCCATCCCACATGAAAAGTCCTGTCTTATGGCCTGCGGAGAAGTAATATCCGCATCTGTTTTCGCCGACATGCTCAGACAGAGAGGAATCTCCGCAAAGGCAATTACCGGTTGGAACGCCGGGCTGCGTACAGATGAGCAGCTTTGTGGTGCCGATCTGGAATCAGTCGAAAAGGAATACCTGCATGCGTCCCTCGAAGAGAATGATTGCGTAGTAGTGGCCGGATTCCAGGGAATGAGCAGCGGAGGAACCGTATCCACCCTCAGAAGAGGGGGCAGCGATATTACAGCAACAGCGATAGCCGCAGCGCTGGATGCAGGTGAGCTGATGCTTTTCAAGAAGATCGATTCGGTTTACACCGCCGATCCTGAAAGGGTTCCGGGAGCCCTGAAAGTAGACAGGATAAGCGCTGAGGATCTCAGGCAGCTGGCGTGGCAGGGAGCGGAGGTTGTACATCCCCGAGCCTCGGAAATATCTGGTGATGCCGGCATCATGATCAGTGTAATGTCTCATCGTACCGGCGAATCGGTCACAAGGATAGAACCTTTTGTACTCAGAAGTGGAATGTACATAACCGGTGTGGCATCGGGATCTGATGCTGTGCAGTTCAGAATCAGGACGGACAATTGCGATTCAGTGCATGAATTCTATTCATTCGCTTTCGGCCTTGTCGCGGAAGCAGGCGTATCAATGGATATGTTCAGCGTTTTTGATTCCGCAGCTATGTTCACCGTTCCGCTGGAGGATGAACACAGGGTTTCGGAAGTCCTTAGCGACAACGGAATAGTTTACGAAACAATATCTCCCTGCGCAAAGGTTTCAATTGTGGGAGCTGGTATGCACGGGATTAAAGGTGTTATGGCAAGGTTTTCCGCTGCCCTTGATAGGGCGGGTATAAACATGCTCCAGACGGTTGATTCACACGCTACCATTTCGGCCCTGGTTCTTCTGGAGCAGAGGGATGAAGCTCTCAGGACCCTTCACAGGGAGTTCCTTGGACAATGACGCTCTTATCCGTCATCATCCTGGCCGTTATCCAGGGGCTTACCGAATTTCTGCCGGTTTCAAGCTCCGGTCATCTCGCCCTGGCCGGGATGATAATGAAAGTCCCGGAAGGGGACATGACCTTTGAGATTGTGGTTCATCTGGGGACACTCATGGCCGTACTTGCCGTATACATGAAAGATCTATCGGAGCTTGTTTCAGGTTTATTCAGAAGAAAGAGAGAATCGCTGGTTCTTGCAGGTCTGCTTATCATCGGTTCCATTCCCGCCGCAGTGGCAGGATTTCTCCTTGCGGATTCTATCGAGAAAGCCTTTAACAGCCCGGTTTTAGTATCTGTAATGCTGTTGATAACCGGCTGCGTTCTCTTCAGCACAAGGTTCGTTAAAAGTGGAAACAGGAATAATCCCACTATCACTGGAAGCCTAATTGTAGGAATCTCCCAGGCAATGGCTCTGCTTCCTGGGATCTCACGGTCAGGATTCACCATTTCTACAGGTCTTTTCGCTGGGATAAGGAAGGAGAAGGCTGCCCGGTTCTCTTTCATGCTCTCAATTCCTGCCATTGCCGGAGCTGCCGTTCTTAAGCTGGGAGATACCGGATCAAGCGGTATCGATTTATCCCTGATGATTACGGGATTTGTGATCTCCGCGCTTACCGGATACCTGGCCCTCAGGATTCTGCTGAAATTCCTGAGAGCCGGCAAATTCTCGATTTTTGCATGGTACTGCTGGCTGCTGGGACTGTCCGGTCTGACAGTTTCTCTGGTGGGAGGTTGATATACAGTACCTTCTGCTCTCCGTACTTGCGGCTTTTAACCTGACCGGCTGGCTTGACGGCTATTCTTCAGGTAATTGGGAATACGCTTACAGTCAGGCGGAGATTGCTGTTGCAGACGACTCCACAGGTTCCGATGCGTGGGCAGCTCTCGCTTTTTCCGCTAATGCCCTTGGGTACTACGATGAAGCAACGGAATATGCCCGGAAAGCGGTAGCACTAGATTCCCTTTCAGCCATGGCCTGGGGGGCTCTGGGCGGGTCCTGTTCTGACAGTATTGAAGAAGCGCTGAGTCTTTTTCAGACAGCACTTGAGTACGATTCAACCCTGGTTCTGGGTCTTGTCGGGAGGGCACACTGTTTAATGGTTCAGGAGAATTATTCAGAAGCCCTTGAAGTACTTACAAGAGCGATGTTCATTGATCCCTCCTGGATTTCAATCTGGCTCAAAACAGCCGAGATATACAGATATCAGAATGAATTCGAGAAAGCATTGGCCTGCGTGAACGAAGCCCTGAAGGAGTGGCCGTTGAGTAAACAGCTGATGTCCGAAGCGGGCTGGATAATGGAGCTTACAGGGAAGTACAATGCGGCGGAGATGGTATACAGAAAAATAGCCGATATCTATCCAGATGATACGGACTGCCTTATTAATCTCGGTCTGCTGCTTGAGAGCCAGGATAGATACGGCCCGGCAGTTAAGGTGTACAGGGAACTTTTAAGAAGAGACCCCGAGAACTATCTGAGCCTCGGAGAGATCGGCATCTGTCTTGAAAATACCGGCGATTTTGAAGCGGCCCGCAGAAGCTATCTGGACGGAATCGAGTTAAACCCCGATTACGCGTTTGCCCAGTACAGGCTGGGTCTCATAGCTGAAGAGAATGGAGATATCGAAGAGGCAATACAGTGGCATAGCGAATGCACGGAATCTGACAGAAGTTTTGTTGATGCCTGGATAGCCCTTGGTCTCCTGTACGAAGAGATGGGCAGCTACAACGCTTCTGAAGCCGTATACCGCAGAGCTCTGGAGATCGATCCGGGATATTCCTGGATATGGGGAGAACTGGGCCTGGTTCTTGAGGAGCAGGGGAAGCTCGAGGAAGCCGGAGAGGCTTACGAGAATGGGGTGGCCGTTAACAGCGAGTATCTGTGGGCATGGGAACAGAGGGGGCTTCTCTTCGAAAACGATGGAGATCTGGAAGCTGCCGCCGACTGGTACAGGAGGGCGGTTACCGAAACCTCCCATCCCGGGACATGGCTGCTTGGGGAACTGGGATTTGTATTCGAACAGCTGGGAATCACTGACAGCGCCGCTGTTTATTACTCCGAAGCCATATTTGTTGATTCCGCCTATGTTTTCGGGTATCAGCGACTGGCGCCGCTTATCGCGCAATCGGGGAATACTGAAGAAGCTCTTGCCCTCTGGGAAAGATATATTGATGCGGGAGGATATGTAAGTACCGCGTTATGTGAGAAAGTACTCATCTACGAAAGTACCGGTAGAGATTATGAAGCTGATAGTCTCACCGGACTGATAACGGATGAGTATCCATATGCATGGGTAGACCTGGCTTGGACGTACACTGTAGCAAACCCTGAGATATCCTTTCAGCTTGCCCGGAAGGCGGAAGCGGAAAGCGTAACCGATGACACTGAGTTCTGGCTGCTGATGGCGAGTCTTTACGCTGAGCTTGGTGAGGTGGATAAGGCTGATAGAAGCTATGAAGCTGCTTCTGTTATCGCCCCGGACAGCATTGATGTTTGGCTGGAATGGGGGTACTTTCTTTTTGACGAAGGTGATGATGAGGAAGCAGCTGACAGGTACAGACAGGCTATTGAGCTTGACAGTCTTTCTTTCAGCGCATGGAGCAGTCTTGGTGAAGTACTGCTGTTCTCGGATCAGTACGACGATGCTCTGACCGCCCTAGAGAGATCTCTTGAGTTGAATCCCGGTTCCTCGTGGGTATACGCGTACATGGGCTTAGTCTACGAGCAGAAAGGCGATTCGGACAGCGCCATGGATTACTATTTCCAGGCTTTGAGCATTTTACCCGGTTACGATTACGCGGAAATAAGGATAAGGGGTATAACCGATAGAACGTTCGATCCTGAATGGAACCGGAGACAGGCCAAGCGATTCAATGTAACACTGTACGTTAATACCAGGGTTGATAATGGAAATGTAAGGGAAAGAAAATATTCGACCGGGCTTGAGATTTCCTTCGAGTATGACGAAAGAGGCAGCGAGGTATCTCTGGAAACGGATTACAGATTCATTGAAACTTCCAAGGATTACAGGAATGACTATACCTGGACAATGATAACCATGTCCCTGGAAAGGGTATTGTCGGAGCATTTCACTGTAAGTGCAAGCAGTTCATGGGATAGACAGCCTGGAACTGTCAGACCATGGCAGATAAGCTCTTACTTTTCCTTTGCGTTCACGAAATGGCTGAACGACTGGTTCTGGTTATCCCCCTCGCTGGGTATCGGGCAGGTAAATACCCATTGGGCTTCCGGTATTGAGAACGAGAGGACCGACAGAAATACTCTGTATGGTTCCATGTCGTTATGGATCAGTGATGACGATTCATCCTGGCCATCATTATGGCTCTGGGGGAACTTCTATATCCCTCCTGATGATTCTGATAACACTCTCTTGAACGGACTGTCTGAACTTACATTTGGAATGTGGGATCCTCTGTCATTGACGCTGGGATACAGTGTAGGATACGAAAGAACTCCCGTTTACGAGTATTGGGAGAAATACGATACCGAATTCTATTCCAGACTGAATCTGAGGCTGTTCTGATGAATCCCGTAATATTGATTATCCTTCTTTCCTTTTTGCCTGAAAACCTTCAGCACTGGTATTTCAACTGTGCAGGGGGCGACTGGGGAGCCGCTGCAGAAAATGCCGGGGTTATTTACGCTGCGGATTCTACCGATACCGAAGCACTTGCGGCGATGTTTATTGCCTCAGCCCTGGAGTATGGTCTTGATGCAGGCGCTGGCTGTACAGCGGAATCTTTCCTTCCGGATTCCCAATCCTCACTTACCCTGACAGCCCTGGGCGTGCTTTTAATGTCAGGCACAGATTCCTTTCTGGAAGACGCTGAGAACCAGCTGATGGAATCCGTCCGGCAGGATCCGAATAATGTCCTGGCCTGGTATCTGTTGGGAACCCTCAAAGCGGAGTGCGACAGTACCGAATCAGCTCTGCACTGCTTCAACGAAGCCCTCTCCCTGGACCCGGATTTCCAGCCTGCTCAGCTTGAAGCAGCAAGGTTATACCGCGATAATGAAGACCACGATAAAGCGTTTGATGGATTCAGGATGATCATGGCATCGGAATCATATTCCGGATTGATCGCACTGGCCGATTGTATACTGCTGATGGAGAGAATGGGAGAGTCGGAAGGACTGGACAGTCTTGAAAACGTACTCATGCGAGCTGATTCTTCAGCATGGGTATGCCTGGCACAAGAGCAGCTCAGCAGAAGACCGGATATTTCTCTGGCAGCTGCTGAAAAGGCGGTTCAGATATCCGTCTTTGGATCTTTCTCCGCCGATCTGGCACGGGTTTTCCTCGAGCTGAACGAATACGGGAGTGCCATCTACATTTCGCTGGATCTTCTCAATGATGCTGAAGCTGACAGTACGGAAATCCTTGAAATTCTCGGAGCTGCCTATCACGGAAATCATGAAATCGATAGAGCCAAAGGAATATTTCTGACCCTTCTTGATGATGACCCCCTGTCCACGTCGGCTTTAATGTACCTTGGTGATATCGCTGAACGGGAAGCCAGGACTGAGGATGCTGTTGATTACTTTCTAAGAATTCTCGAGCAGGATGCTTTCAACAGCGAAGCAAGAAGCCGGTTGAGAATAATTGCCGGGGATTCCTACGACGCTGAATCCACCACCGGAACATCGAAGGGTTTCGGCGCATCCACTGCGGCGGACCTTTCAATCGAACGAGGAAACCGGGCTATGCTTGAATGGGGCGGCAGCGCCAGAGTATCGTACGTATTTGACCGCAGGGGAACTTCAGTTGATGCGAATTTCGGCGGAAGGTCCGTCACATGGGAGGAGAATTACGG
>DAOWFD010000024.1 GCA_030638185.1 Candidatus Aegiribacteria sp. | reverse complement strand
TATTTTCTGTGTAGAATGGAATACTTCACCAGATTTTCATGTATCAGAACCGGAATAGGAAAACAATCAACATGGAGGTCTAGAATTATGAGACACACGATAATCGTAGTCATGGTCCTTACAGCTGCGGCATTTGCCATGGATCAGTTTATGGATGAAACCGGTAGCGGCAGGATGCAGGTTCTTGGTGAAGAAGGGATTGTGGGAGATCTTCCCCTTGAGCATACCACGGTCGTGATCGACATCAGCGGTAACCTGCAGAGGGTCACCGTACAACAGGTATACGGTAATCCCTGCGATGACGTTATCGAAGCTATCTACACATTTCCCCTTCCTCAGAGCGCAGCAGTTGACAGGATGAACATGTGGATAGGAGACAGGTTTATCGAGGGAAAGATCCATGAACGTCATCTCGCGCAACAGATCTACAATGAAGCCATTGCAGCCGGTCAGACTGCAAGCCTTCTGGAACAGGAACGTCCCAACATCTTCACTCAGAGTGTTGGTAATATCCTGCCCGGTGACAGCATCGTAATTGAGATCAGTTACGTGGCACCGGTTGAATACGATGACGGTGAGTATGAAATAGTATTCCCTATGGTTGTTGGTCCGAGGTTCGTTCCATCGGGGAATTTCGTAAGAAGGATCTTCGACATGTACGAAGTCTCCACTTCCGTTGAAGACGCCGACAGGATAACACCGCCCATTGTCCCGGAAGGTACAAGAACCGGATACGATATTGAACTATCCGTCAACCTGAATCCGGGTGTTGTGATCCAGGAATTTGAATCACTTAACCATGAAATTAATACAAAGCTCAACTGGAACGGTACCATAACCATTTCTCTTGAGAACGATGACGAAATACCCAACAGGGATTTCGTACTGAGATACACGACAGCATCCGACAGAATTCAGAGCGGGGTTATCGCTCACAACGGTGAAATGGGCGGCCATTTCATGCTTATCCTTCAACCAGACGCCGACATCAATGTTGATGAAATAACTCCTAAGGAGATGTTTTTCGTTGTTGACTGCTCAGGTTCCATGAGCGGGCAGCCCATGGAAGTTGCAAAGGAAACTGTAAGGCAGTTCGTTCAGGGAATGAATCCGAACGATTCTTTCCAGATTATGAGATTCAGCGAGACCGCGAGCAGCATGTCCAGATCTCCTCTCAGTAACACTGAAGAGAATGTGGAACAGGGGATACGGTACATCAACAACATGAGCGGTGGCGGTGGAACCATGATGATAGAGGGTATCAGGGCTGCTATAGGCTACCCGGAGGATCCTGAACGGATGCGATTTGTCATCTTCCTTACCGATGGTTTCATAGGCAACGAAGCTGAGATACTGGGAGAACTGCAGAGTACACTTGGGGACAATACCCGCCTGTTCAGCGTAGGTGTTGGTTCCAGTCCTAACAGGTACATTATTGAGGGCCTTGCTGAAGAGGGCAGGGGACATGCGTACTACGTAGGACTTAACGAAGATCCCGACGAATCGGTTGCTGCCATATACGATAAGATAAACGATCCGTATCTTGTAGGAATCGATATCGACTGGGGCGATCTTGATGTCCATGCTATCTATCCCTCGAAAATTCCTGATCTCTACGCGGGAGAACCCCTTGTGATAGTCGGACAGTACGACGGTTCCGGAACCGAGACGGTCCGTCTTTCAGGCACAGTAGCAGGTGAGCGGTGGGGACAGGAGCTGAGTGTAACACTTCCGTCCCGTGAAGAAAATAACGATGTAATCGCCACTCTCTGGGCCAGGAAGAAGATCCATGACCTCACGCGCGACATGTACAACACCTACGGCTACCTGACCGATGATCAGAACATCATCGATGAAATAACCGATACTGCCCTTGATTACCAGATAATGAGTGAATACACGGCATTCGTAGCGGTGTCAGAAGAAGTCCGAACCGATCCGGACAGTGGTGAACCGGTAACGATCCTGGTTCCCGTCAACATGCCTGAGGGGGTTTCGTATGAAGGTATCTTCGGTTCTGTGAGTGAAACCGGCGGAATGCATTCCACCAGAACCCTCAACAGAATGGTTGCACCCTCAACGAGTTCAGGTCTTAGAGGGGCCGGAGGCGTAGAAACCATGGTTGTTCAAGAAGAATGTTGCGAGGATATTGACGGAAATTACTATTACGCCGGTGAGTTCGAAATGCAGTTGTTCGCCGATGTAAGTCACATTTCGGTTTCACCTACCCTCGGGCTTCTGCCATCCGTTGTCCGTTCAGCGGCACGGGAGCTTATTACTGACCTCACCGAGGTGTACCAGAATTTCGTTGATGACATAGATGATACCAACGATTGGCCCACCGGCACGATCACCTTCCAGGTCTCTGTTGACGGTTCAGGTAAAGTCACATCTGTCTCGATTGCAGGCAGCGGCCTTGACAGTGAAATTGATGATGACCTGTGCGAAATACTTGAAGAACTCAGTATACCTGCGCCGCCGGACGGGGCAGGAACAATACAGATCCAGTACAGTTTCCAGCAGATCTGGTAGCACATAATTCTGTACGGAATACGGGGCGGGAGAGATCCCGCCCTATTTTCGATAACGCTTGAATCAGCGGACTGCTAAAACTGAACTCGAAAATCCTGAGCTATGGTTCTGCTGCATTTGAAGGTTATATATTTCATTTCATCGGTTATTTGGATTTACATGCTGTAGCAACCAGGAAGTGTGCCTTTTCGTCATATGGGGTTCCTTTCATGCTGCCATAAATCTGAATATCCAGAAACCCTGAACTCTTAAGCAATTGTTCAAATTCAGGCTTGCTGTAGAGCCTGTAACCGTACTCATAGGTTTGGATGGCGTTTCCGTTTAGCAAAATCCAGTTAATGGTTATCCAACTTGTGTCTTCATCAACTTTACATTCCTGGAGCCGATAATTTCCTTCATTTTCCCACCAATGGCGATCTTCGCCCGAGGGCATATGGCGTTTATTTATTTCTTGACCCGTAACCGAGATGAGTATTTTCCCCCCGGGTAGAAGGGAATTGAAACAGTTACTGATTACTCTCTCATCATCCTTGCGTTCCTTGAAGTAACCAAAGGAATTGTATAGCATAACAATATGATTGTACGATTCAGGTTCTACGAATTCCCGCATATCAGCGTGGATAAAACGAATTGATTCGCCGGTTTCTCTGGCCTTTGACTTCGCTTCTCCATGCATTTGATACTCCTTACGTTCAAGATCGAAAAGGGAACGTAATACTTGAGACGTGTTGTTCCACTATTCTGCAGACCTTAAGATCGCAGTATGCTTCACCATACTCTTTCTTTAATAATCGTTTAAGTTCTTGAACAGCAGAGTTGTGAGTTTGCTTGTCGATAAGTCTCATAGATGGATGAGAGCGATATTGGATCTCTTTGAGGATGAAGTCAAGAGATGTGGTTGTATTAAAACTCGCAGGTTCATGAGAGTATTCAATAATGCCGTCTTCAGATTCGATGAACTCCAAGGCTTCTCTTGTGGAAGCACCAAGTTTTTCACAAATCGTTTTTCCTTGCTTTTCTATTAATTCAGTATACTTAGTCCAAACCTCGCTTGAGTAATCTTTACCGGTCACAGAAGAGCTTTCGTGAATAACAAAAAGCCTTCCTCTTAGTGATAAAACCCGTCTTATCTCCTTTATTACCCTCTTCCAATTGCGGATATGAGCCAGTAATGCACGAACAACAATTCCATCTAGACTCTGATCGGGGAATGGGAGATGAAGAGCGTTTATTTTCATTAGGATGATATTCTCAATATTCTCGTTTTCCATTCTATTCCTGCAAATCTCCAGCATACTCATGGAGATATCACCCGTAATCACTGGAATGTTCAGTTTTGCAAGATTCAATCCAATTATTCCTGTTCCGGCTCCCAGATCAAGTACAATTGAATTTTGAACTGTCAGTGGTTGAATAGTAGCTGCAGCACTAGCGTATAGCTTACTATCAATCTTCCTGTTATCGTCATAATAAAGAGCAAAGGGAGAGTAAGAGATATATTGAATATCGGGCTGCATCAATACAGGTTCTGGATACGGGTGAAGATTAAATATACCACTACTCTTCGTTATTTTGAATCCACACTGACATATACACTCTTGAAGCTTGAGGATATTACCGCATTCAGGACAAAGGATCATAATATCAGAAGAATTCAAATTTACCTTTCTATTGTGGAACATTTACGCTCACCGGCTCGGCTGTACCGCGTCCGTGTGCAACGCTTGGTTCGGAGGTTCCTTTTTCAGAAAGTCCAGATACTCTGGCCTTTCCCCCTTGATCTCAGTGAGGAGCGCCTCGTCCAACTCCACAGCGTCATTCCCCACAAAGACATGTGGGAGATCGAATACACCTGCAACCCGAGTCGCTGTAGTACCACCATTGACAAAGAACTGAAACGGGCAGAACTGCATGATAGCCCGATAGATATTTGCTACTGACTTGTGAAGATCAATATGCACGCGCCAGCGTGTAGAGCGGTCGTCCTTTGCTCCTTCTTGATATAG
>DAOWFD010000167.1 GCA_030638185.1 Candidatus Aegiribacteria sp. | reverse complement strand
TGTTCAGGGAGGATACTGAATACATTGTAGAAAATCATCCTCTTTACAGAATGTTCGTGGCTGGTGTTGATGATCTCCGAGCTAGGGCTGAGGAGTTTCTCACCCTTCTTAAACTGCCCGGTTCATGTTCCGCATCGGTTCTGGAAACTGACAGTTATGTGGGAAGCGGGTCACTTCCGGATCATGCCATTCCATCAGTGGGCGTAGGGCTTGCCAGCCCGGATAACGATATTCTGGCCAGGAAGCTTCGGCTTGGGAACCCTGCGGTTGCCTCGAGGATTGAAGACGGCCTTATCAAAATGGATATGAGAACGCTTCAGCCAGGTGAACTGGAAATGCTTGCATCACTGGTGAACTCCGCAGCGCAGGGTCTATGGGCGTAATAGTAGGTACTGCCGGTCATATTGACCATGGAAAGAGCCAGCTCGTCAAGTATCTGACGGGAACCGATCCCGACAGACTCAAGGAGGAAAAGGAGAGAGGTATCACCATTGAGCTCGGGTATGTATTCATGCCCACTCCTGCTGGTGGCGTTATCTCCTTTATCGATGTTCCCGGGCACGAGAAATTCGTCAGGCAGATGGTTGCCGGGACAGCTACCGTCGACTGTTTCCTTCTTGTTGTTGCGGCCGATGAGGGAATAATGCCTCAGACACGAGAGCATCTCGACATTCTCCGGCTTCTTGGCGTAGACAATGGTATCGTTGCACTGACCAAGTGCGATCTTGTTGATGATGACATGCAGGAACTGGTTGAAGCCGAGATCGTGGAGTATTTCGAAGATTCGGGTTTCAGTGGAACGCCTGTATACAGGGTATCTTCAAAGACCGGCACAGGAATGGAAGAGCTCAGGAAAGTTCTTATAAGGCTTGCTGAGGAAACGGGCCAGAGACACTCAGAAGGAAAATTCAGGCTGGATATCGACAGGATATTCATGCTTGAAGGATTTGGAACGATCATTGGCGGGACGGCTGTCTCAGGCAGCGTATCGGTTGGAGATGAGCTTGAGCTGCAACCCGGTGGAAGCAAATATCGAGTGCGCGAAATGAGGGTAAACGAGAACAGGGATGTTAAGACGGGAGTAGCGGGTGACAGGATCGCGCTGAACCTTGTAGGCCTTGACAGGGATGATGTTTACAGGGGATCCTGTGTTGCAGAACCCGGATACCTCCAGGTTAAGGGGAGCCTTGACACCAGCCTTACTCTTCTGGAAACAGCAAAGCCCCTCAAGAAGTATCAGCGGGTAAGGCTGCATACCGGAACAGCGGAGGTTATGGCCCGGGCGGTTCCCGTTGAGACCGATGTTATCAGCCCTGGAACAGCAGGATACGTTCATTTTCAACTTGAATCACCTGTTGTTGCCCTTCCGGGTGACAAGTTTGTTGTTAGGGATTTTTCTCCGGTTATCACCATCGGCGGCGGCATAATTCTTGAGGCCGGTACGCGAAAGGTAAGGAAAAAGTACGCATCGGAAAGAACCTCTCATCTAATAGCATTGGAATCAGGTGATATTGAAAGCATCCTTGAGGAGATGCTTGAACATTCCGGGATCGAAGGCATTACATTTAAAAGTGCAGAAAAAAGCACTTCCCTTGCCGTGGATGATATCCGGAATACGCTCCTGGAAATGGGGAAGAAAGGTGAAATCGAACTTGTAGATGAAGGTTCAACCCACCGCGCGGTGAAAAGGATCCATTTTGATGAAGCCTGCGAAAGGCTTGTCTCTGGTTTCACCAGGCACCATGAAACGAATCCAGTCAGTCCCGGGCTGCAGCTTACGGAACCATCGAGAATTCTTAAGGAATATCCCCGGTGGTTTGTGAGGGCAGTTGTGAACAGGTTAATAGAATCCTGTGAGCTTGAGAAAAGAGATGATTGGCTTGCCCTTTCCTGTCATCACAGGGAAATCCCGCCCGGATACTCGGAGGCTGTTGATGGCGTGATATCCAGGGTTGATACGGGTGAGAATATGGGCGTCAGCGTTGGGGATGTCCAGAATTCCGCACTTGCCAGGGCTCTTATCGAGCGTGGATTGCTTCATGAACTGTCCGTAGGTGTACTGGTTACATCTGAACGGGCTGGAACATTGATCAGAAAAATAATAGATAGATTCGGAGAAAGCGGTTTCACCCTTGGAGAATTGAGGGATTTCCTTGGCGTTTCAAGGAAAGCCGCACTGAGATGGGCAGAATTCTTTGACAGCCGGGGTTGGACGATAAGAAAAGGCGACAGAAGATACTGTAAACAGCTTTAGTTTACAGTGTTTACTTTTTTTCGTATGCTACTCCGTCCCTGAACACAACAGTAACTTACTGGAGGAAAAATGCATATTGCAGTTGTTGGAAGCGGTTACGTCGGGCTTGTTGCAGCAACCTGTCTTTCGGAGATGGGTAACGATGTCATATGTGTAGATAACAACAGAGAGAAGATAGAAAACCTTAATAAAGGCATCATACCTATATATGAACCCGGCCTTAAACCCATGATAGAACGAAACACCGCAGAGAATCGTCTTTCTTTTACAACTGATATCGGTCTGGCTGTGAGAAAGAGCTCAATCATTTTTATAGCTGTAGGCACTCCTCCTGGTGAGGATGGCTCGGCGGATCTGAAGCATGTGCTTGCAGTTGCTTCCGACATAGCGAAACACATGGATGGGTCCAGAATAGTGGTGAATAAGAGCACCGTACCTGTCGGCACGGCGGACATTGTCACGGAGCAGATCAAAAAAGAGACCGAACATGAGGTATATGTGGTGAGCAATCCTGAATTTCTTAAGGAGGGCTCAGCGATAGATGATTTCATGAAACCTGATCGAGTGGTGATCGGGACCGATTCCCATAAAGTCGCGGAGACAATGAAGGAGCTTTACTCTCCCTTTGTCAGGACCAACAACCCGGTTCTCGTCATGAGCAAAAGAAGCGCCGAGATGACGAAATACGTCGCCAACAGCCTGCTTGCTACCAGGATCTCCTTCATGAACGAAATTGCCAATATGTGCGATTCGGTTGGTGCCGATGTTCATGATATAAGAATCGGGATCGGTTCCGACAGCAGGATCGGCTACAGTTTTCTGTTCCCCGGAGCCGGATTCGGTGGTTCCTGCTTCCCAAAGGATATCAGGGCGCTTCAGAAAACAGCGCTTGAAAATGGTGTTGAATTGAGAGTGCT
>DAOWFD010000352.1 GCA_030638185.1 Candidatus Aegiribacteria sp. | reverse complement strand
ACAACCGATGTTGTTGTAGAGATACGCCAGTTGCGGGCGGTTTCCGGACTCCTCCCAGATCGAACGCGCGGTTTCATAGAATGAATGTGCCTGCTCCAGTCGAAACAGGCTGCTGTAACATGCGCCTATATTTAAGTAGCAAAGAGCAAATTCATCTTCGCTTGCACCACATTCCTTTTTCCACCTTAGAGACTTGTGGTAGTGCTCAAGAGTCTTGTCTATTATACCCTGAGACCTGTAAGTTAAGGCTATAGTACTATGAACGATTGCCATACTGTCCTTGTCCCCGAGTTCCTGATAGATCTCCAGGGATTTCCGGCAGTAAGACATCGCCTCAGCGAATTTCCCCTCTTCGCGATTGATTATTCCAAGTGTCCTATAGCTTTTTGCCTGCTCGACAGGCAATTCCAGCTTTTCCGCAAGATCCCGTGCTTCAAGAGCATAGACTTCAGCTTTACGGGGATCTGGAAGGAGAGAGGCGTTAGCAAGTTTGTTCAGTACAACTGCAAGCTCTGAACCGGCAGCCAACAGCCTGAGCCCTTCCAGTTCCTTCTTCAGCGCAATAATTTCTTTATTCGGCATTCCGCCACTCCAGATTAAATCCCTACAGAACAGTCGTCTCAAAAGCATGATATTCGTTTATGTTGAAGGTGTCAATTAACTGAAGCGGCAGGATGGACATGACATGCACCAAGTTGCGTATCACAAGATCTAAATAAGCATCGGGGACATGCAGGCTCCAAACACAACCCGGGGGACATGCAGGCTCTGCTGCGTGTCCCCCTCTGCTAGATTCTGCTATTAACCCTGAGTAAACTCTTTACCGTAAAGTTTGATTGCGCACTCAGGGCATATCCCGTGGGAGAACTTCGCGTCAGAGTGATCGGAAACATACAACTCTATCTGCTGCCAGTAACCGTCATCATCCCTGACTTTCTTGCAGCTCGCGCAGATAGGGAGCATGCCCTGAAGTTTCTTCACATGCGCCAGGGCATCACGAAGCTGATCGTTCATCGTGGAAAGCTCCACGTTCTTCAGACGATATATCTCGGCTTCCTTTTCCTTCTTCTCGGTTTCGAACTGCACCTGAAGCTTTGCGATCTTCTCCATGCTTTTTTCGTTCAGGTGCTCTTCAATACACGTATTGAGTTCCTGAGAGTACGTGAGGGCTTTCTTCAGATCACACTTTGCTTCGTACAGGTCCGTTATCTTCTCCAGACAGTGGATCTCCCAGTCCTTTACCGAAAGCTTCCTTGTTATTGAAAGGCCTCTTTTGATTATTGTTTCTGCTTCATCGAGACGTCCCAGTGCGGTGTATATCCCGCCGATGCAACCGCATGTGTAGGCGATTCCTCTCCTATTACCAATCTCCTCATCCAGTTCAAGGCTCCTGATGAAGAAGTCCAGAGCTGACTCATGGTCACCGAGGTCTTCATGCAGTTCTCCCAGATTGCCCAGATTGATCGCGGCACCTTGTTTGTCTCCCAGATCTTCCCTGATATCAAGGGCTTTCTGGAAGTATTCCCGAGCCTTGTCCAGTTCTTCCTGTTTTTCGTGTATACAACCGATGTTGTTGTAGAGGTATGCCAGTTTCACGCGGTCACCGGACTCTTCCAAGATCTTCCGAGCGAATGCATAGGATGACTGCGCCAGCTCCAGACGATGAAGGCTGCTGTAGCATGCGCCTATATTAAGGTAGCTAAGGGCAAGCTCGTCTTTACTTGCGCCACATTCCTGCTTCCTCCTGAGAGATTCGTGGTCATGTTCAAGAGCCTTGTCAATCATACCTTGAGACCAGTAAACGCGGGCCATAACATCGTGAACAGATGCCATACCTTCCCTGTCTCCGAGTTTCTCAAAGATCTCCATGGACTTCCGGGAATACGACATCGCCTCAGCAAAGTTCCCTGCCTCGAGATTGATTGTTACAAGCGTTCTAAAGCTTTTTGCCTGCTCGACAGGAAGCTTCTGTTTCTCCGCAAGATCCTGAGCTTCAAGAGCGTAGGTTTTCGATTCATGGGGATTTGAATGAATCCCGGTAAAAGCGAGCCTGTTCAGCACGGATACCAGTTCTGAACCGGGAGGCTTCGACCTGAGTTCTTCAAGTTCCTTATCCAGCTCTATGATTTCCTTATTCGGCATACCGCATACCCAATAACCCCTTCAAAACGGTCAGCTTCCTGTTTAGCAAAGCCCAGCTCGAAAGCATAATATCCATTCATGTTACAGGTGTCAATTAATCAGATCCTTCCAGAATCCTGCAGAGAAGGATGAAAAACACGAAGGGGTATTCTACGTAGTTATTCGTATGCCCGTTTGCGGTACGTGCAGTTCCACGCTCATATGTGAAACGATCGGATTTGGATACGGCTCCCCCATCCAGTAAACCAGTGGATCCATCGGAGCTTCTTCCATTCCGGTATTTGTCAGATCTATGCAATAAACCTGTCCCCCGTTACCCATCTCTAATGCATGAACGGCTTTACCGGAAGCAGTCGCATAACTCCCGTCAGAACTTACACTGACGCTTAAAATCGAGCCGGGTTCGTGTATGTCATCCAGAAGATTGAATATGACGCTGCCATTGTGATTAAAAGCGGTAAACACATCGCCAAAGGTTCCCTGGTACATTCCCCAGCTTCCAGCAACGATTACCGAACCATCTTCATTGATATCAATAGAAGAGACATAACGTCCGTAATCATTATACTGCCACAGCTGAGTCGGTGAGCCTCCCGCAGGCCAGTCGAACGCAATGACTTTTCCCGCATCAGCATTGTAATCTTCTGTTCCACCCGCAGCGGTCTGACCGTCACCACATCCCCACAGCCGTTGCCCAGGGATGTCCTGTATCGAAATCAAGAACCATAATCCAGGAATCTCCATCGAATTCATAGAACTTGATGCATCCATCATAGGAGCCATTTACTAATCTTGTGCCGTCATCAGAAATTTTTGGAGGATTCTGATTGCCATTTGGCATAGATGTGCCAACCTGACTTCCGTCAGCCATATCGAAAACCTGGCATCCGTCAGCCATATCGAAAACCTGGCATCCGTCAATAATATCATAGGCTGAGGCAAGGACGCGCGTTCCGTTACCGCAGATTTCCACACCGCAGTACGTACCTTTTGTATTAAACAGTTCAGTCTTCCAGATCTCGGAACCGGTGGAAGTATCCACGCAAATGAGCGAATCTCCCGAGCTATTCATGTGGACAAGATACAGGCCATCCGATGAAATGCCCTGTCTCTGTCCAGGGCCAAGAGACAGAGTAGGGTCAGGTGAATCTGATAACCAGGCAAATGTTCCGCTTATTGGAGAAGCTGCTGAAAATATCAGATTATCCTGTCCTGCATCTACATCCATGAAGTTCCATAGATTAAACGGCATAGCATGATTCCAGAGAGGCGTTCCAGACCCGAATGTATCATATCTGGAAATCCTGAACCAAGCATTACGATAACTATCAGGAATTCCGGCATAATAGCCTCCCTTCTGATGTATCAGCATTAACTTGATAGAATACAGCACTTGTGATTAATGGTAGTCTGTGTTCATTTTTTACTTCCGAATTTCCCTGATTATCAAAGAAACAATCTGCTAACTTACTCAGTAATGCCTTTCTCTATAACTCTATGACAGGTATACACCAGGCTCCGGATCCTGCACGCAACCGGCAATAAGGATCAGAACGCCTGATGATACTGCTATCAGCATTCTCTTCTTCATTATGATTCTCCTTTTCTATCTCAGTAACATTACCTTTTCAGAATATCCTTGCTCTTGTTTCAATAACTGCACAAAGTAAACACCAGCAAACTGGAAAAGGCTGTCACCGTCAGTCAGGATTCCATCCCCTCCGGACCAGTCGGTCTGGGTTGCGGTGCCGGCGTATGCTTTCAGCGGTGTTAGTATTACAGGGGAAATAGCAAGGATAATATTTCTTGATTGTATTGCTTTCTCCTTCCAGAATCTCTGAGTCCAGAAGAAGAACGCTTCTAATGATGAAATGAAACAATCGCTGTCAGGTATACGTTTTACCGGACCCGTATGTTTTCACTACTGCTCTGATTTATTAATATGGTAATCTCAAATGCA
This sequence comes from Candidatus Aegiribacteria sp., assembly GCA_030638185.1. Classification (GTDB taxonomy): domain Bacteria; phylum Fermentibacterota; class Fermentibacteria; order Fermentibacterales; family JCC-6; genus Aegiribacteria. Next base: position 455 of record DAOWFD010000352.1, on the reverse strand, counting down.
AGTCAATGACATTAATATGTGCGAACAGAAACCAAGACGAATTCTTCTTCTACTCCTTGCCGAATTCATTGCCGTAAAGCTTGATCATGCACTCGGGGCAGATTCCGTGAGAGAATTTCGCCTCGGAGTGATCGGAGACATAGGACTCGATCTGCTGCCAGTAGCCATCGTCATCCCTGACTTTCTTGCACGAAGCGCAGATAGGAAGCATGCCCTGAAGTCTCTTCACATGTGCAAGGGCGTCACGAAGCTTATCGTTCATCGTGGAAAGCTCCTCGTTCTTCAGACGGTATATCTCGGCTTCCCTTTCTTTCTTCTCTGTTTCGAACTGCACCTGAAGCCCAGCTATTTTTCCCATGCTCTTCTCGTTCAGGTGCTCCTCCAGGCATATTTTCAGTTCCCTGGAGTGCTGAAGAGCTTTCTGCAGGTCCGCTTTTGTCTCGTACAGGTCCGTT
>DAOWFD010000260.1 GCA_030638185.1 Candidatus Aegiribacteria sp. | reverse complement strand
ACCCCTTCAACCGGTATTTTTATATAGCATCGCTCAAAGATGGCAATACTGTTATCACTGTGCTCAACGGAATTACATTCCAGGTAGAGACGGAATTCAATGTAGACGGTTTCCCTTTTGATGTCACCACCCATCGAAATGGAGAGTATCTTCTGGTTCTGACCGCGGAATGATTGAAAACCTCACATTTCCGTTCCCCTCCTGAATTCATCTTTGATTTCAAACAATTACAGTGCGATATCGAACAATCCGTAAGAAAGATGTACTGGAGCTTACCCGCCTTTTACTTCAAACTCAACCAATTGACTTTATAGGTCTCTTTGAAGCCAAGTTTCTGAGCCAGGCTTATCGATTTGATATTTGATTCTTCTATCTGAACAAACGGAATCCTTCCCCGCTGCCGGAGTTGTTGGATCATATGCACCGTGAGATTGTATGCGTAGCCCTTTTTCCTGTGAGCTTCAAGGACATGAAGAAATCCAATAGCGCTGTCATCGTGGGTTAATATCCACGCCACCAGCTGTCCTGACTCTCTGATACCGGCACCTGGCCCCCGTTGAATTCGTTCCCGTATATAGTCCGGTGATGAGAAACTCTGATAGATTGAATTCTCATGCAGATACTGGACATCATCAACCGATAATGGTGTTATTCCGGTCAACGGTATTTCAGAAAAGGCCACTTCTTCGGGCAATACAAGTTTCATACATGATAGTTGCCATTCGATTTTCCGATTTGAAGTAATAACAGGAAGCATCCAGTCTTCAATCACAGCGAAATACCTGTCCTCACCAGTCAGTCTTGCTGAAAGAGCGCGAAGTTCCTGTTCGTCGGGGCTGCTTATGTACACCCATCGATGATCGCTTGTACCTCGCATAAGAACAGAGTCGCCTGTTCGCTCAAGAGTATGAACAGGATTTGTTTCCATGAAGTAGAGCATATTCAAATTTCTGATTGTGTCTTTTTTCAGAAATCGCTCAATTGATTCGGTTTGCATCTGTGATTTCGATGAAGAGCAGGTCATTGATTATCTCTCTTTTCGTTTTTTATGAAAATAGCACGGACTCGCAAAATATAACTCACTTCGTACACTGTGTTTTAATTATATACTATAACCTCGATCACAATCGAATGAATATTTATTAAACTGTTACTAGACTTCATATTATCTTACAAATTAACATATATCTAAATTGTTTCTCGTGTGCTTTCAGAAGTCAATGGAGCAAGTAAAAGTAATCGGTACGCTGTCTCTCTCCGGGGGGGCGTTGTTCCGCAGGTGATTATGTGCAATATTCATTTTCCAGTTGTGATCTATTGCACTCCTTGCGAACGGGAAACATGCGTATAAATACCCTTTACGAAGGCCATTACAGGGCGATTGAGGAAGATTTTCTTGAACTTGCCTCCTGCTTGCATAGAGAAGACAGACAGCTTACTGTTATCTCGGCCGGCACCGGCCAGCTGGACAGGCTGAGGCAACTTCTCCTGAAGAATTCCGAAAATGGAATTATCGGGGGAATTGAATTCCTTCCCGGTATAAGGCATCTTGCTCAGAAAATAAGCCCCGTTCCGGTTCCTGTGGAAAAAGTAAGCCACTCCGACAGAACCCTCTTTACTCTCCATGCCATGAAGGAAGTAAAAGGGGGAGAACCGCTATTCGATCTCAGGGAAAATACCGAAACAGCCCATTCAATGGGAACCTTCTTCGAGAACCTTTTCGAACACGGTATTACTCCCGAGCTATACGAAATTACGTCAATGTCACTTACCGGAGGACAGTCAACTACCGAACGAACGGTAGGAAGGATATTGGGCAGGTACGATAAGGAGCGACGGAAGGGATACGTGTCCTGCGGGGATATGATAATGGAGCGGGAAATTGCTGGCGGGATACAGGGAGCATATATCTTCTATGGTTTTTACGACCTTAATCCGGCGCAGAGACGTTTCCTGAAGAGATTCTGCAAATCCGCTGAAGAGGTATTCTGGTTCAGCCCTGTTTCGGAGAATTCGCAGTGGAGCAGTATCTACCTGCGCACCGGGCGACTTCTTCAAGATATGGGAATCGGTTCCCTGGTCAGGTCTGGAAACAGGAGGCAGATGAACAGCTTTGCCGCTTTCTTCGAGGCGCTTAAAAAGCAGTCCATGCCGGTCGTTCCCGCGGACGGTTTTCGAATAACTGCGGTCTCAGGGGAAATCGGGGCCTGCAGAGCAGCTCTGAAGCGCATTGGTGAATTGAATGCAGACAAAGGTATTAAACTTGGTCGAATAGCAGTGGTGCGAAGGAAACAGGAGGGGGAAAGTCTTGTCCGCATTGCCCACCATGAAGGAATTCCGGTAAATGCTCCGCTGAAAACAAAGCTTTCCTGTCTCCCGGCAGGATCATTCATTCTTAACCTGATGAAAGCAATCGGTACGGACTTCTATTATGTCCATCTTGAGAATCTGCTGGCATCAGGGATTCTGGTGGACGAAGTTGCAGCGGATCCTCAGGAGATCATCAGGGTTGCAGAGAACAGCGGTATCAGAATGGGTTTGAAAAGATGGAGGGACTGGTACTCTTCGCTCGAGGAAGAGAACAGGCTGGGTTCGTTTCTCAGAAAACTGGACACTTTCTTCAGCGGTTTGCCGAAGAAAGCACTTGCAAGTGAATATCTTGAGCAACTGCGAAATTTTTTCGAAGAAACCGCTTTAGAATCAATACCCCGCTCTATCAGGGATACTCTTTTTGATCCGCAGATGTTCAGGTTCTCCGGGGAAGTATCCATGTCTCAGTTCAGCGATAGTCTGAGGCTTTATTACCAGGCGAAGGATATCGTACTCAGGGAGCCGGACCCGGATGGTTTTCTGGTTCTTACCATAGAGAAGGTAAGGGGAAGCCTCTTTGACAGTGTTCTGCTGATGGATATGGAGGAGGGAATCTATCCGGGTTCCCCCGATGAAGATCCAAGGCTCAGTGAAAAACTTCGCGAAAGACTACAGATGACCCTGAAATATGAACGTGAAACCGAGGACGGGTTTCTTCTGAGACAGGCGGGGGAAGCTGCGGGGAAGAACCTGGATATCATCTTCAGGCAGACTGATAATGAAGGAAACGAGATATCGCCGTCGCCCTTCATATCAAATCTTGTACATCCGGAAGATAACCGGCCCGGGAATGCTGTCTGGTTCCTGACAGAATCTTCTTCTCCACTTGCACAGATGGCCGGGGGATCGCACCCCGGGCAGAAAAGAATTCTTGCCGCAGGCCGGGGGGAGTATCCTTCGGATCCTCTGTTTTTCCGGGCTCTTGCGGCGGAACGTTCAAGAATGGATTACGACGGTTTTGACTGCTACGATGGCATAGTTGATTCCTCTCCGGTAAAACTGGACAGGATCAGCCCCACGTTGCTTGAGGGCTACATGAGGTGCCCCTTTGCGCTGCTGATGTCAAAGGGGTGGAAGAAAATCGAAAGGATAGAATTAACTGAAATTGGCTCTTCCCCCGGACCGATTACAAAGGGCCTGTTAATCCATGACGCGGTGGAGGAAATAATCGAGAAGCATGGATTTACCCCCTCTCCTGCGCAGGTTGAAGCTATTCTAAGACAGGTGGGAGTATCCAGAGGGCTGGCAGGAAAACTTGGATCGGCGTACTTCGAGGAAATCTTCATCGAAAAACAGAAGGATATCATTCTTAAAAGCCTTGAGGTACTCAATGATAAAGATTGGAGATTCGCTGGCAGGGAAGTAAAACTCCGGGGCAGCCTGGGCGACCTGCCGATTACAGGAACATTGGATCTCATACTCGATGACGAGGAATCCAGACTTGTTCTGATAGATCTGAAAACGGGAAAACTGCCATCAAAAAACGGAATTGATAAAGGCAGGAATTTCCAGTTGCCCTTCTACTATCAGCTAGTGAAGCAGAATTTTACAGGGAAGGACATTGCAACAGTTGCTTACGTGGCTGTTTCGGACAGAAGCCCGGGGAAACTGGTCAGCTTCACCGGTGATGAAATGGAAAGCTTAATGGAGACCGTTACGCACAATGCTGAGCGAATAGCGACAATGATCAGGGCGGGTCTGTTCCCTCCAATACCCACCGAAAGCTGCGATAACTGCGATTACAGCGGGATATGCAGAAGAAATCCATTCATCAGAATTAAAGAAAAGGTGAAGTCGGACAACAGGATGGAAATGTTCAGGGGGATAATGCTGAAGAAATGAAGAAAGGAACCGCACCGGGGGATCAGCAATCAAGAGACGCGATTATTCGGGAGACAGACAGAAACGTATTCGTTCAGGCCAGTGCCGGAACGGGAAAGACAACCCTTATGGTAGACAGGGTTGTTGAACTGGTGAAAAATGGAATCCCGCTTGAAAGAATCGCCGTGGTTACCTTCACAAGGCCGGCAGCCGCGGAACTCCGCATGCGGGTAAGGAACAGAATTAGCGAGGAAAAGGATAACGGGAACTGTCTCGAAGCCGGAAAGGTCGTTTCGGTTGCCTGGATATCGACCATACACAGGTTCGCGTCCAGGATTCTTAGAGAGTATTTCAACCTGACCGGGGTTGATCCCGCATTCACCACTACTGAAGGTCATTTTGATCCTTTGGAGATCAACCGGGAATGGGACAGATGGCTGCTGGGATTGCAGGGCCAGCCCCACAGGGAAATCCTGGAAATGACCGGAACCGGTCTGCAGAGGGAAATCACCCTGGGCATAGAGAAAAGAAGATGGCTTGATTCGGTTGACAATGTTGGTGGGAGTACGACTGCTGAACTGTCCGTACTTGATGAATTCATATCTACACATGGAGCCGCGGTTGAAGTCGTTCTCGATGAATGTAACAATTCATCGGATACAGTGTTCAAAAAGGTAAAGCATTTCCTCGGGGAACTGGTTGAACTTCGCCTGAGACTCCCTGAAATCAGTCACGAAGAACTTATGAGATTGCATCTATCACTGAATCTCCAGGGTGGAAGTAAAAATAACTGGGAAGATTTCAAGTATGCTAAAGATATTTTCAAGGCGGCCGGTAAGCAATTCAAGAAAATACTGCCTGTTCTCAAGTCGGGTGATCTGACGGAGCTGACCTGGGATTTTGCAGGTGGGTTTGCGGGAGAACTCCGCAGGAAATGGGATAGAGACAGAAGCAGGTTATCCTACGACGATCTGCTCTACGTTACATGGAAGGCCATAGCCGGCAATGACATGCTTTCCAGATGCCTGTTTGACAGGTTCGATCATGTTCTTATAGACGAGTTCCAGGATACCAGTTCGGATCAGGTCAGGCTCTTTGCCGCATTTCTGGAACAGGCGGGGAGCCTGCCCCAGGGGTGTGTTACCATTGTGGCTGATGACAAGCAGTCAATCTACGGCTGGAGAAACGCCGACATAGAGACCTACCGCAGCTTCAGAAAGAGGCTTGAAGAGGGCGGTGCCCTCTCCGAAACCATAACAACCAATTTCAGGAGCAGTGAAGCAGTAATCAGGTTCGTGAACGCCTTCGGATCTCACCTGTTCCGAGATCAGACTCCGGAAGAACTGCCCTTCGGCTGTTCATACTCCCCGATCGAACCCCGTCCGGGAGCTCCGTTGGGGGAGCCGGTACGAGTAGTAAAACTTCCGGATATGCCGGCAGAATACAGGGACAGATACAGCGTAAACTCGTACGGAACACACCTCCAGGCTCAGTGGTATGTGGATTACCTGAAAAGAGGTTTCAGGGATGGCAACTCCCCGGGAGACTACGCTCTGCTTTTCAGGTCAGGAACGCATATTCATCACTTCATCGATGCCTTTGAAAGGGAAGGAATCCCCTATTATGTAAATTCATCGAGGGATTTCTTCAACCGTCCCGAAATTACCGACCTTCGGGAAATCGTAAGATGCATCCTGTATCCCGGAGATAGTATGGCATGGGTACATACACTCAGGTCTCTCTTCTTTGGGATTTCTGACAAAGTAATCAACAGAGCCATTGCAGCGGGAACCAAGGGGTATTCTGAACGGGACGATGAATGCCCCCGGGAGGTAAGGGAAGTCAACAGTCAGCTTAGAAGACTCAGGCAGTCCATACTGACCGTACCCCTTGAAGATTTTCTCTTTGAACTCTTCTTTCAGACGGAGATGATACCCGTAGTGGCAGCTGCGGGATATCAGGAATCAAGAAGAATGGGGAACCTCCAGTTTCTTCTTGAACGGGTCCTTTCCGGAGATATTAAAACCCCTGCCGATCTGCTGACTGTTCTTGATGAGAATCTGGCTCCCGCAAGACAGGAGGAGCCTTCGACTGTCCCCGCCGAAGGAGGAGCTGTTACCGTTACCACCATACACAGGGCCAAAGGTCTTGCATGGAACAATGTAGCCCTGGCGGCCCCCTCTGTTGTGTCTTCGAAGGGTGTTCGTGACAGGGTAATTTCTTACGATCACGAAAGGAAGGCGGCCTTCAACCTGGGAATACCGTTACCGGGAGACGGAGGCTCAACCATAAGATCGCCCTTCTGGCCGGAAATCGTAGAGATAGTCAGGGCAAGGGAGAAGGCTGAATTCAGAAGGCTCATTTATGTTGCTGTTACAAGACCAAGGGATTCCCTTGTAGTCTTTGTGAAACCGCCGTCAAAGCCGAATAGTTCGCCCGGTCAGATCCTCTGGGAGAATATCATGTCGGCAGCGGAATCCGACCCCGGATGCCTGAGCATTGAAGAAGTTCTTCCAACGGATATATCATATCACTCCTCTGCCCGGAGACCGGAGATAGAGATGACTGATAATTTCGAGGGTAACGATGACAATCCCTTGTTTGAAATCGATCCGAAACCTGAAAACTGGCAGTCAGGGGGGGCGGTAATCGGCGAATGTGTTCATGCGGTAATGGAGAAGATAGATTTCAACGCCCCGGAACAATGGTTCACGGATAATGAAAACTTCCTCAGAAGGATTTATGGATATAATTTCGAGGAGATAAGGGAACTATCCCTCAACTTCTTCCGGATGAAACTGCCGTTTGATCTCGAGAAGTCGGAAATCCTTGGAAGGGAATACGCCTACATTGTAAAAACATCCGGACGAATCAAAAAAAGATACATAGACCTTCTTCTCAGGGATAACGGAAGATTGGCTGTCGTTGATTACAAGACAGACAGCTTCGGCGGATCTTCCGCTACGCAGGCAGCGCAGGGCTACATCGAAAAGCAGCGGTATTACCTTCGGGACATTTCAGAAATATTCGGTGTTCAGGCCTTTGGATATCTTGTATTCCTGAGGGAAGAAACCGTTTATCCGGTCATGCCGGATTAGAGTACAATTGAAAGATCGCGAACCCAACGGGCAAAGCTTCTTAATTTCCCGTATACTCAAACCAGTACAGAATTGCCCAAGTCAATGTAAACAGTTACATTCAGTATATGAACGGAGTGTATACTGATCATGAAGCTCTCAGTTATTATTCTGCTTGGATTATTCCCCCTCCTTCTTGCCGACACCATCCTCGTTCCCTCTGAATACCCTGCCATTCGGGATGCCATCAGTGCGGCGCAGGACGGTGATACTGTACTTGTGTCCCCCGGTGAATACGGAGGCCCCATTAGCTTCCAAGGGAAGAACATCGTTGTGATGAGCACACATGGTGCAGGCGACACTCTCATCAGAACCTTCCCGTATTTCCACTGCGTGTCTTTCACCGGCGGTGAGGACAGCACCGCTGTTCTGCAGGGCTTTACAATAAGGAACCAGATCTCAGATGCAGCATCGTCGGGCAAGCAGGAAATTGTACAATACGGAGGTGGAATCTACATATACGAATCCTCTCCGACAGTCCGTAACTGCATCATTGACAATTGTGTGGCTGGTATGGGTGCCGGAATATACATGAACTACACATCTGCACGTCTCAATGACTGCACGATCAGTAACAACTGGGCTGCTGAATATCTGAGGAGGGGAGGTGGGATATATGCTGGAAGATCCGGAGCTGCAGGACCGCCTGTCATTATGGATTGTGACATTCACTCAAATGATGCTCAATATGGAGGAGCCATTCAGGTAGAGACATCCTTCGTTAAGATCATCAATAACAATATTCACGATAACTATTCAGATCATGAGAGCGGCGGGATAAATGTCAGGGGCAGCGGTCCAGAGATACTGAGTAATAGCATTATCGGTAATGATGGAGGGACTGGTGGTGGAATCTACATAGACATAGGAAGCAGCGAAATCACGATAATCGGAAACCTCATTGTTGCGAATACTGCTGGTCACGGCGGAGGCATGTACGAAGCTTCAAGTGGAGCCATACACTTGGAAAACAATACTATTGCCTTAAATGAAGCAAATCCTACTGAAGGGTGGGGTGGTGGATTACTTTCCTGGAAAGATTCCATAAGCATTTCGAACTGCATATTCTGGGGCAATATTGGACTAAACGGACCGCAGATCGTTATCGCAGGCGGATGGATACCAACATCTGGCAGCATTATTTTCTGCAATATTCAAGATGGGCAAGATTCTATATATACTGATTCATGTACTACCCTATACTGGGGTCCCGGCAACATCGATATCGACCCTCAATTCGAGACGGGGCCTTTTGGCGATTATCACCTACCCTGGGGGTCCCCCTGCGTGGACGCAGGCAATCCCGCTCCCGAGTACAACGATCCCGAGGATCCCTTCAATCCCGGTTACGCCCTCTGGCCTGCAATGGGTTATATCCGCAATGACATGGGAGCCTTCGGAGGAGGAGGGGTTTATTACTGGCTAACTGTCGAGGAGGAAGAATCTCCAATAATCGAAGGAGCACTGTCGTT
>DAOWFD010000007.1 GCA_030638185.1 Candidatus Aegiribacteria sp. | reverse complement strand
CATTTGACGTAACACCGGCCCCGCTCATTACCGCAATTATCTGTGAGAAAGGTGTACTGTTTTCTCCAGATATCGAATCGGTACAGTCGGCCTGTGGGAGACCTTGAACGTGGAAATCTATTTAGTTTACTGATACTGTTGAAGAGTTGACATTTTTGAAGTTGTAGCGTACTGTTATACAGGTGTAATTTGATAGGTTTGGAGTTTGGAGTGACTTCCATTATTCTACACTATATTGGTTTTCCTGTTCAGGTAATTCTGACTAGAATGTAGAATTTTTAAAATTGAAATAAAGTGCATTTGAAGGAGGAATATTGGGCTGTACAATTGGTATTGACCTGGGAACAACTAACTCTTGCATGTCAATAAGCGAAGGTGGAAACGCAATTGTCATACAGACCGGAGAAGGTCCCAGAGTCATGCCTTCTGTGGTTGCTTTTACACCTACGGGAGACAGGCTTGTAGGCATTGTTGCCAAGAGGCAGGCGATAACTAATCCCAAAGAAACCATAACAAGCGTTAAAAGGCTAATGGGAAGAAAGTACGATGAACTTAGTAAGGGAATATTTCATGTATCCTACGATATAATTCCCAATGACAAGGGGGACGCTGTCGTAAGAATAGGAGACGGCAGAACGTTTACTCCACAGGAGATTTCCTCGATGATCCTCCAGAAACTGAAATACAGGGCAGAGGAATACCTCGGGGAGGAAGTCACCGATGTCGTTGTTACGGTCCCCGCTCATTTCAACGAAGTACAGAGAAAGGCAACAAAGGACGCATGTACCATTGCCGGTCTGAACGTTAAGCGTGTTCTTAATGAGCCTACAGCTGCCGCTCTCGCCTTTACCGACGCAGTTGAACGGAGAAAAATAGCCGTATTCGATTTCGGAGGTGGTACCTTCGACATAAGCGTTCTTCAGGTAGTAAACGGTATCTTTGAAGTAAAAGCCACAACTGGGAATACTCAGCTGGGTGGGGACGATTTCGACGCTCTCCTGGTTGACTGGATAGTGAGCGAGTTCAAACGGGAAAAGGATATCGACCTCAGAAAAGATCCCGTAGCCCCTCAGAGGGTTCGTGAAGCAGCTGAAAGAGCTAAGTGTGAACTCTCTGCGGCCCTTGAAACTTCAATTAACCTTCCCTTCATAGCCTCGAGCGATCAGGGACCGGTACATCTTGAGATGTTAATAACCCGCGGCCTGTTCGAAGGGCTTATCAAGGATCTGGTGGAAAGTACACGGCCTCTCTGCCATCAGGTTCTGAAGGATGCCGGTCTTACCCATGAAGACCTCGAGACAGTTGTTCTTGTCGGCGGGTCCACCAGGATACCCATGGTCAGAACGCTGGTTGAGGAAGCCTTTCAACAGGAACCTGTTCACAGCGTGAATCCCGATGAGGTAGTTGCCATGGGTGCCGCGATAGCCGGATCCGTCGTTTCAGGCCAGAGGAAAGATCTTGTACTTCTTGATGTGATTTCACTTACACTGGGTGTTGAGACTCTCGGCGGTATTATGGCGCCCATAATCGTAAAGAACAGCCCTCTGCCAATTAAGAGAAGCAAGATGTTTACTACTGCGGTGGATAATCAGCAGATAGTGGGTATCCACGTTCTTCAGGGCGAGAGGGAACTCACCGAGGATAACAGGAGTCTCGCCAGGTTCGAGCTTGTCGGCATCAGACCTGCACCAAGGGGTGTTCCCAGAATAGAGGTGACCTTCTCAGTCGATGCCAACGGAATCCTGTTTGTCACCGCCAAGGATGCGGTTACCGGTAAGCACCAGGAGCTGAAAGTCAACCCTAGCGGCGGGCTTTCAGATGACGATATCCGAGAGCTTATTAGGGATGCAAGGCAGTACAGGGATACCGACCGTGACAGAACCAAGCTGATCGAGCAGCGAAATGTTGCCGATCAATTAATATACGAGGCATCAAAGATGCTCAAAACAAGCAGGGACAGGCTTGACAGGGAATCGACAGTAGAGCTTGAAACAGCGCTCAATGATTTGAGAACAGCCCGTGACGGTTCCGACATTCCATCCATAGAAAGTACAAAGAAAGATCTTACCATGGTGTTGCATACCACACGGAACATACTGAAGATGGTAGATACCCTTGATGAAGAAGACGGCTCCGGTGATTTAGAATCGCTGGATCATAAAGAGGACATCGACTGACCGTTCTGCTTCCGATGCGCTGCAATAGCTATAAATGCTATTTTTCCATAAAAGAATTTCCTTACTATATTTCTGCTTCGGAAAATACAGGATGTACACCCGATGGATCATCAACATAAGTCCTTCGACTGGCGGATGAAGTTTAAATTGTGAACCTTATTACGGATGTGGTTTAATGAGCAGTAATCCATACGATGTTCTCGGTGTTGAGCGGAACGCTGATCACGCGACGATTAAAGGCGCTTACAGGAAGCTCGCCCTGAAATACCACCCTGACAGGAATCCCGGAGACAGGCCTGCCGAGGAGAAGTTCAAGGAAATTACCCAGGCTTACGAAATCCTGAGCGATCCCAGTAAGAGACAGAGATTCGATAGAACGGGTTCGGTAGATGGAATGCCTAACATGTCGGATTTCTTCGGCGGATTTGGAATGGACGATGCCCTCAGGGCTTTTCAGGATATTTTCGGATTCGGCCAGTCAAGGAAAACTTCCGTTGGAGAGGATGCCGTCATTGATATTGAGCTGAGCCTCAAAGAAGTTGCTCTGGGCTGTTCCCGGGAGGTAAAGGTTAAAAGAAATGAGCATTGCAGCGTTTGCGATGGAACGGGAGCAGATCCTCAAGAAGGAATGAAACAGTGCAACAGGTGCGGTGGACAGGGGAGGATCAGAACAGTAAGAAGAACTCTCCTCGGAGCCATGCAGTCGGTTTCGGTCTGCCCCTTATGCAGAGGTAGAGGCAGTATTCCCGTGAAATTATGTCCCGGTTGCCTGGGATCCAGACTTGAATCCAGAGAAAGGAGGATCTCGGTAGATCTTCCTGCAGGTGTTTCCGAGGGGCACTTCATAAGGCTCAGGGGACAGGGGCATTTCCCGGGGGATGACGGCCATCCGGGAGATCTTATTCTAAGGATAAGGAATATCGATTACGGAGAATTTCAGCGTGAAAATTTTGATCTTATCTACAGGACCAGGATATCCTTTCCCGATGCGGCACTAGGAACTGAGATCACTGTTCCCGAAGTTGAGGATGAAACCATTAATATAACTATTCCACCTGGTGTACAGCCGGGGGAGAGGCTTGTCCTGAAAAGAAAAGGGATCAGAAAACTGAAGGGGTTCGGCAGGGGTAACATTATAGTGATCGCCGATGTATACGTCCCAGAAAGGCTTTCAAGGAAGGAGAAAAAAGTACTGAAGGAGCTTGGTGAATCAGACAATTTCATGCCCTCATCATAGTTACCGCAGGAATTTTTTACCATGACCAGTTCCCTTGCGCGATTGGAATACCTGAAGGTCCTTGAGGATATTGCCGCCAGAACCGGGGGCCGTATGGGAAGTGCGAAGGTCATGTCTCTTACTCCGGGCTGGAGAAGGGAAAAGGCCTGTGAGCTTCGGCGTGAGACAGAGGACGCAGCGGCACTTCTCGATATCGGCATCAGGATTCCAGCAGGCGGCAACGACAGCCTCCATGATATATGTGGCCTCCTTGATGATGGCGTAATAGTACTTGATCCGCAGCAACTGAGAATTGTCGGTTCAATACTCGCCGAAATGGATCGATTCCTT
>DAOWFD010000009.1 GCA_030638185.1 Candidatus Aegiribacteria sp. | reverse complement strand
TGTTCTATGCGGAGGCGGCCTTCCGCTGCCTGCTGCGTTTCCCTGAGGATTACGACCCGGAGCGGGAATATACTCTTGTTGTGGGCCTGCACGGTTACGGCGATTCTCCAGAGAATTTCATACAACTCTGGGAATATTTCAGTGAGCCTGATTTCATCTATGCCTGCCCCAGGGGACCTTACCCCTTCACGGAGAACAACGTTACAGCCTTCTCATGGTTCAAGCAGTACGAAGAGGGATATGATATCCTGGAGCTTGACCTGCTTTCCACTGAGTATGTGATCTCACTTGTTGACGACCTTAAGGAAAGGCACCTGATATCTGATGTTTTCCTCTTCGGTTTTTCCCAGGGATGCGCCCTGACCTGGATGACAGGTCTCACGCATCCGGAAGAATTCACCGGGCTGATAGGGTTTGCCGGAAGACTTGACACTACATTTGTAGATCCTTCGTGCACGGGTAATGTAGCAGGACTTAACGCCTTCGTAGCCAATGGCACCATGGATCAGTCTGTTGGTGTCGAGGTAGGAATGACGACGGTTGAAATCCTCGAAGAACTGGGAATTGAAACGGTTTTCAGTTCCTGGGAAGGGGTACATGTGGTTAACAGGCCTGTACTTCTTCAAGCTCAGGAATGGATGGAAACTCTCCGATGATGATTATGGGGTCAGGCCCCTTTCGCTATCTTGGTATTGTGCACAGGAAATCCAGGGGTTCACTGCCGATATTTACGAAATTGTGCTCTTCATCCGGCAGCACGAGAACCACGGTTCCAGCACCGAGTTCATAACTTTTCTCGGCAAATCTGACTTGGCCGTTCCCCGAAAGAACGTAGACTTCATGCTCCCAGGAATGTGTGTGGTATGGAGTATACCCGCCGGGTTCAATAGTAAATCGTCTCATAATGAAATTGGGAGCACCGTCAATCTCAGAAATAAGGATCCGTTTTTTAACACCACTGGCTTCTTCCATTTTTACATCTTCATCTTTTACATCAGTATATTTGCGTACTATCATTGAATTTCCTCCGGTTCATGGCAGGTTTGACCTGCACTGTCTACTGGTTTTCTGTTTGAGAAGAAATGGTAACTTCAAATTCCGGCAGTCCCATTGCAATATGCTTCTTTACGGTACACTGCTCCGCTGAGCGCACAAGCGCCTTATGATACTTCTCAGGGAAAGTTACGGGTACACTGATATCGATTTTCAGCTTCTGGAACAGATTCGTTTCAGGATCTCTCTTGGTAGTCTGATACAGCCTGATGCCTTCGGAAGGAAGATCGTGATACTGGCAGAAGGAAAGCACATATATGCCCGCGCAGGTCCCGAGTGAAGCGAAAAACAGGTCAAAGGGTTCCGGTGAGGACCCCTCTCCCCCGCCCCGAACGGACTGATCCGTTCCGATAGTAAAATCCTTATAAAGGGCATCCACTCTTTTCCCACCGGGAAATACTATTTCCATATCCATTGTTTCAGCACTCCGTGTTCATTTTCACTATTTCCTTTTCCTTGAGACTCATGATAAAATCTCCTTTACCCTGCCAACCAGACCGTTTTCCAGTCTTACCTTGATACCATGGAAATGCCGGGTGGATTTTGTCAGGATGTCCTTTACGATCCCCTCGGTGAGTTCACCGGAACTCTGGTTTACCTTGGTTACGATTGAAACCTTCATACCAGCTCTGATATCAGCTCTCCCTGGAAACATCAGTATGCCATACCTTTCCGAAGTGCAGCCATCACCACGGGATACCTAAAAAAGACACCTTATTACAAGGAGAACACCTATTATGATAAGAGGCACGCCGGCTACTGCTCCGATAACGGTTATGCAGAGTACCGCTCCAAGTACAATGAACACCACTCCGATAATTCCGGCAACAAGCCTTCCGGTCAGCCCGAGTATCCCCGTGATCAGCTTCCATAAGGCAGCAAAGGGCTGTATAACGGGAACGGTCATGGTATGATGTTGACCAGTTTGCCGGGCACAACTATCACTCTCCGCGGCTCACTGCCATCCAGCAACTCTTCAATTCTGTCCAGTGACAGGGCTCTTTTCTCAATCTCATCAGCA
>DAOWFD010000047.1 GCA_030638185.1 Candidatus Aegiribacteria sp. | reverse complement strand
GACTGCTCTGCCTTTTCATGTGCTGGCTCTGGGCCAGAAGGTACTTCGGAAAACTACCTGCTTTACTGACTCTTCTGGTTCTATCCGTAACACCGCTTTTTGTCTGGTATTCAACTCAACCTGACAGCCTTATGCTTTTCACCGCACTGTTCTTTGCAGTTCTGCTGGTGGCGGACAGAGAGACACTTTCATTCAGAAGAATAGTACTGCTTGGTATCCTGACCGGTCTTGCCTATCTGACAAGGACACAGGGTATGATCCTGGCGTTCTCGATTGGATTCTGGGTACTCTTAAGGGGAGGAATAAAAAGAATTCTCAAAATTCTGCTCTTCATTGCTGTATTCATCCTCACATGCATGCCCTGGTTCATGCGAAACCTGAGTGCCTTTGGTTCTCCCACATATACGCAGGGAGGACAGTTCCTGCTCAACGAGAACCACTGGGCAGCATGGGAAGTAAGGGATACTCCGCCCGAGCCCCTGGATATGCTGAGACGCCAGGGTGTCGGTGCAGTTGCGGCTTATCTGGCAAAGGGAACTATGAGGGTTCTCGAGCCAATCACCACAGGATCTCTCCACCGAGGCGAGAGTTTCGGGCAGCCATCCCTGATCGGTTTCGCAATACTTGCCCTTCTGGCCCTCAAGGATCTGCGAAGAAAGATGATATTGCCGGCTATGGCTGTCATACCTCCAATTGCAGCACTGGTTCTTCATGAACACAGCAGCAGGTATCTTGCCTTTTTCATCGTGATAATTACAGGGCTGGGTTCTGCCGGGCTGTTGTCACTGAGCAGGGTTGCTGGAAAGAGGATTGCCGCTGCAGCCGGTGTCCTGCTGCTTCTCCCGTTCGTTTACCCGCTGGGCCGAGTTCTTTCAGAGAACTCCATTGAAAGGGCATCTGAGGCACAGGAGATATCCCGATGGCTTGAAGAGAATTCCAGGGCCGATGACTGGGTTGTAACATATCCCAATGTGGAATTGCTTATCTGGCAGTACAAGCGGCCCACACTGACGATGCCCAACGATTACGAGATGCTTCTCTGGCCATGTCTTGAAGAGCATGGAGTGCGGTATGTGGTCGTTGACAGCTACCTTCCAGTGCTCAGGCCACACCTTTCAAATCGATGGAGCAGAACCCCTGACGGTGATGGTTGGCAGTTGAACGACCCGCCTGATTTCCTAAGGGAGGCTTACCGAAGTGAATCCGGTAGATCCATCGTATACGAGATGTCGGAGCCCGTACCCGATGGATTCATGCATATCGACAGCCTGCCAAGGGATAACATGCGGGCTCTTCCGCCAGCCGGGTTACCCTGGTAAACAGCCTGCCTTTTAATCCAGAATTGTGAATCTGACCGTTTCAACTCCCCATGAACCTGAGGCCGCCAGAATGTATACTCCGTTCCCGATGTTTCCCGGAACCCAGTCAAGCTGGCAGGAACCGGGATAGAATTCCCTGTCGGTAACTGTCTTCAGAAGATGCCCTGAGATACTGTAAACGGAAAGATTAACACTGCACCTTTGAACGACTTCCAGATTAATAACCAGATAGTCCGAAACAGGATTTGCCCGGCATGAGAGGAATAGAACAGAGGTTTCATCCTGCGACGTTTCTCCCTCGACAGATAATTGCCCTTCGCCTATGTCAAGTATTATGCCTTCTATGATATTCAAACTGTAGGGCATTCCTGACAGTGGGAACTGATACCAGCCGTTGTAAGCTCCGCCCCAGCCGAAATTCAGATGATAGAATTCATCGGTATTGTAACCGTCGATGATAAGATTATGTCCGCAGGTCGGTGGTTCCGCATCAACAACCGCCAGATGAGCTGGCATGGCGTTCATCATGTTATCCGAAAGTTTCTCGAAAAGACTGTCGGAAGATGCGTCGAGAAGGCTGCAGTCGGTGAAATCGAACTTGATGTAAGCATCATAGGCCTGATTTACACCGAAAGTACCTGAAACCGAGGCTGTGTAAACCTGCTTGCAGGCCGCGCCACAGGCATATACCAGAGCTGCTTTATCTGAATTCGTAATTGCTACGTGATTTATGTAGTGGCTTTCCAGGATATCAAGATATACGTTCAACTCCGGCCAGGAGGGGAAATCATGGGCCACATGATCATCGTCTATCCAGTAGTACTCATGGTAATTATGGTAATAGTCGTCGGAATCACTGAATTGGGTGCCGTTTGTGGTTTCTCCAAAATTCAGAATTGATGCCATTGCAACCGCTGGGCAACCCGCAACACTCCTGGAACTCGCGATAAGATCCATAGGACAGTAATCGTTATAGGGCGCTCCCTGAGTCCAGTTTTCCATGAGCCATCCACCTGTGGGTGTCGAACCCTCAGGAGGCCATTGCTCTGTAAGATGGTCGGATAGCAGCACATAGTCCCCCGAGGCATACTCTTCCCACCAGGTACGATGCACCAGAAGCAGCTCTGGAGAGGCGTCATCCAGGAATGACATCCTCAGTTCGATATCCCTTCTGACCATGTCAAGAAGAATGCTTCTTTCCTCTTCTTCAATCATGCACTTATCCGTGTAAGAGTAAGCTATTACTGGAGGCAGTTCGTTATCAGCGGCTGTTACTATGTATCCAGCAGGATTGAGTTCGAAGACGTACGCCAGGGGCGGTTGATCCTGGCCGTTTTCAAGGGCGGTGCAGCTGACTATCGTGAAGGAAAAGTTCCGGTAATCGCGGGTAAGTCTGGCCTTTGCAATACTTTCAGCTTCGAATTGATCAACCGGCATTGCGTTCAGAATACCGAGGAAAAACGCGAAAATGGACATGAATACTATGGAAAGCTTCATTTCAGGCTCCTTCGCATAATCAGTTATACAATATTTCGAATGGAATATAGAGAAAAAGGACCTTCAGCCAAAACCGGAAGCATGTGTTTATTCCGGATATTCTGCAGGGAGCGACGATTGCCGCCCCCCGCAAAGGTCAAGATCAGTTGATGGTTGAATTGGTGAGGTCGTAAGCCATGTGAACTGTTCCATTCAAATCGGTCGCATGAGCGAGATATTTAACAGCACCGGTTCCCCTTGAGAGGAACAGATCGAAGTATAAATCCGGTTCTGTGGAATCCGTGTCTCTGAGATTGGCGCAGTTGGTATAAGATCCTGCCGGTACTGATACACTTGCAGAAAGGGAGATGACTGTTCTGGAGATTGTCGGCTCAGAGGTGTCCGGTATCCAGGTGTCATCAAGTGTAACCGGCAGTTTCATAAATAGTTCATAATCGGTTGATGTGGTGTCGTCGTACATTCTCCACTCGGAATCGGTATTATGTGCGTAGTTCATGGTTACGGTGGTATGTGTGAATACCGTATCCGGGGTGGTCATTATCGTGATTAAGCTGTCCTTGATCGTGTAAAGCTCGAATCCCTGCTGATGAGTTGTCGTTCCAATAACTTGTGTAACGTTGGACCCGGATAGGACAGTGGTATCGGCACTACCGATTGTAGAGACATATCCGCTCAACGAATAGTTCCACTGATTGCCGACCGCCATGGGCAGATAATCATCGTTCCCACTTGGACCTGTTGAACTGCTTCCGCAACCGAAGACGGTAAACAGAGATATGACAGCAAGAAATGCTATTAGTTTCCGCATGTTTCCCTTTCTTTTTTCAAGATTGTATTTTATCCGGGCTATCCGGACGGAACGAGTAGCATAGATAAAATATACGAATTTGTCCAGTGAGTACTCAGGTTAATGCAGTAGTGTCCAAAATAGCTTTCTGATTTAGTAAGCGTGCCCTTCACATTATGAGCATTTCTGCTCATGTCTGGGTGTTAACCAAAATCACCTAAACAATTGAAGGGTATATAAGTATGATACAAAATGTCAGTTATTTTCAGCCAGGTGCTTCAGCAGTTTCAACGCAACATCTTCAGAAGACATGTAAAAGATTTTTATACAGAACGTAACGCAAAAGTGTTTACTTCATGGACCCATCTTGTATCGATGGTGTTCTGCCATCTGGCAAGGGTGGAATCGCTTCGGGAGATCTGAATCGGTCTTGACGGGAGTACTCTGTGATCTCTCATATTGATTCTGGCAGTTACTGAAGCAGCTGCATATATTTTGCTTTCAGCGGAGTGCGATTACATTCAGCACATCATAACTGCCATCCGTTAACCGAAAGGAACCCATGGCTGGACTACGGATATTCTTGCTGGTTCTGGGCGTGTTCTTGATCCTGCTCGGTCTGATGTTCTTGGTAGCCTCGGCGGACAGCAGTTTCGTGCCCAGGTTCATAGTGGGAGTATTCATGCTTTTGCCGGGAGTGTATTTTGTGAGAAAGGGCATTAGAGAACCTGCGGACAAAACCGTTGTTATCTCCAGGACACTGGAACTCAGTGGAGACGTAGACCTGGAAGATCTGACCTGTAAAAAATGCGGAGCTGGACTCAGCTCTGAAAATATTACACTGAAAGCAGGCGCCGTTTTCCTATCTTGCCCTTACTGCAGAAATGAATTCCAGATAGAGGAGAAGCCCAAATGGTAAGAGTTCTTCTGGCTGCTCTTGCCGTGATAACTACCAGTGCCCGTGCTCAGAATTATGGGTTCTCTATTCCCCGGTTTCACTGTACCGCAACGGTCAATCAAGATAATAGCCTTGAGATCGACTATGAGATAGAGTTTACCTGCGAAGCAGGCTGCCACCCGCTTGATATCATCGATATCGGATTTCCCACTGAGGATTACGACCTTGAGAGCATTGAGGCATCTGTAGACGGGTCACCTTCAAAGAGGATATATCCTTCCACCTACATCGATAACGGAGTCGAAGTACACCTCGGGAACAGCACGATTTACTCCGGTGAAAACGCCGTTTTCCGTCTCAGTGGAATTAACCGTAACATGGTTTTCAGGGATACGGAAGACGACGGGTACGCTTCGGTAGAATTTTCGCCCACATGGTTCGATGGCAGTTTCCTCAGGGGAAGCTCCGAGTTCACGCTTGTAATGGTTTTCCCCCCCGGAGCCCTCCCCGGCAGCGTGAGATACCATGAAATACCTTTTACAAGTTCATCTGTAGACAGTTCCGGGAGGGTTCAGTACTTCTGGGAAGCAAGAAGAAAGATTTCGGAACCGTTCAAGGTCGGGATTTCCTTCCCTGCGCACCTTGTAGCAGGACCTCTTTCCGAACGTCCGTCGCCGCCTCTACTGAGTCCGCAGGCTCTTGGGCTGCTTATTACCATTTGTATAGTATCCCTTTTTTCCGGGCTTTTCATCTGGGCCGTTGTCAGATCTGTCAGAAACGCAAAGAAACGGCGCGTCAGCTACCTGCCTCCCGCGATAGGTGTTGAAGGATCCGGCCTCCGAAGGGGGTTGACTGCTCCGTTTGCAGCCCTTCTTCTGGAGGAAGGGCTGGAAAAGGTCTTTGTACTTATCCTTTTCGGACTTCTCCGGAAGGGAGCGCTTCAACTGATCGGTTCCGGACCAGATGCCAGCGTGATAAAAACCGGTTCCGGAAAGGGTTTGAGAAACTACGAGAGGGCCATTATTGACATGCTTCCTGATCCGGAGGATCAGAAGTACCCTCCTGTGGACGCAGTGAAAAAGGTTTTTATCGACATGATAGATGAGCTTCAGGAAAAAATGGAAGGCTTTGCCATTGAGGAGACAAGGAAGTACTACAGGAGCATAATCAGTAATGCCTGGAAAATGGTGAAGGAAGCTGGATCACCTGATAAGGCTGCTTTGATACTTGCAGAGCGTTTCGGCTGGCTCTTTGTGGATGATCGTTTCAGCAGTATGGTTGAAGTGCTGCCATCTGTTACTACCGCAGCATATCCCAAGTGGTTCAGAAGCATCATCTTTCATACGAATACAGTTTCCGGAGGAGCAAACATCACTGAAGTCTGTTCCTCCCTTGCAGGTACGCTTGAGGGGGCTGCGGGGAGGGCGGTGTCATCTCTGGCAAAACTCTCTTCAATAGTAACATCAGTGACCAATCCTGTTCCTGTGTCCAGGTCGTACGGCAGCGGCTCAAGAGGCTCTTCCTGTGCCTGTGCCTGTGCATGTGCGGGATGCGCCTGCGCCTGCGCCGGCGGAGGGAGGTAGAAATGATCCGTACTGCAGCGTCTGCCGGTGGAGAAATTGCCCCTCGAGGTCTGCACCATTTCAGGAGTAAGGACGGATGCCACAGATTCCACCTCAGGGTTGAGGAGGACGGTAACGGAATTCTTACCGTGGATGCTTCGAGGATACTGCATCTGAACATGGTTGCATGCGATTCCGCGTGGATGATACTTTCGGGAGTTCCGGAAGGTAAGATCATCGAAAGTATTCGATCCAGGTACAGTGTAGGCAAAAAACGGGCGGCTCGGGACCTGTCGGATTTCAACGCCGTATTCTCGCGTATACTGGAAAGCGGTGCGGGAGAACCGGTTGTTTACAATCACCTTGAAGTGATGGATCCATTTGAAAGGTCCGTATCTGCGCCGTACAGAATAGATCTTGCCCTCACATACCGCTGCAACCTGGCCTGTTCTCACTGCTACAATGTAACGAAGCATAAAAGTGAACTGACAACCGTGCAGTGGAAGGATGTGATCAAGAAAGCATGGGACATAGGAATTCCCCACGTAATATTCACAGGCGGTGAAGCGACACTTCGGGACGACCTCGTGGAGTTGACAGGATTCGCCGAATCACTGGGTCTGGTGACCGGGCTTCTTACCAATGGAGTGAAACTTGCTGACCAGGGTTATGTAAACGAACTGAAAGAAGCGGGTATCGATCACGTACAGATAACCATCGAATCCTCCAATTCCGAGATCCATAACATAATGACCGGCGTGGAGAGTTTCCGGGAAACTGTTACCGGTGTTTCCAACTGTCTGGACGCAGGGATTTTTACTATTACAAATACCACAATAACAAAGGCAAACGCGGACTCGATCACCGATACCGTTTCATTCCTCAGTGAACTCGGGCTTTCTACCTTCGCAGCAAATGCCGTAATACACAGTGGCAGGGCTCTGGAGAGCGACTTCTCTCTCCCAATTGAGAAATTGGAGGGAGTTCTGCTGGATATTTCCCGCACGGCCGATGATCTTGATATGCGGCTGATATGGTACTCGCCGACAAGGTATTGCCGTTTGAATCCCCTCGAGTTCGATCTTGGCCCCAAAAGGTGCACAGCCGGGGAATACAACCTCTGTATCGAACCTGATGGAGAAGTTCTTCCCTGTCAGAGCTGGTACGAATCCGCCGGCAACATACTCACCGAAGACTGGGATGATATCTGGAACGGAGAGTTTCTCAGATCCATTCGCAGCAGAGACTGGGCCGTGGCTGAGTGCGGAGACTGCGTCCATTTCAGTATCTGCGGAGGAGGATGTCCACTTGAGCGTAAAAACGGTGTCGCCTGCCGAGACTCAATGTAGAACTGGCCCGGCTGAGAAGACATATCCGCTCAATTGTACTATTCAGAAGGTATCAGAACCATGGCTGAGTCAGGATGCGTTTCCACGGTATCTCCAGGGGATAGTGAAGAACGGGAACTTCCAGAATTCACTCAGGGTTATGACAGAGTAGGGCTTTCCCTGGTATTGTTGCTTTCAGGCGGAAGATTACAAATTGTTAAGCAGGAAGATATATGATCGCACATAAGGAGTAATCATGTTGAATGCGCTTTATAATAAGCTATACTTTAAATGGGTGTATATTGTATTATTACTCATGTTTTCTAAATTAACACTGGCTAATACGTTCATCGGCAATAGTACGCAATCAACAGCGACAGAAAGATGTAATGCAAGATTGATTTTAGAAGATCTCGCAGGTACTTACCATGTGGTTTATTACGCCAACGGAGTATATCATGCTTATATGGAAGATGGTGCTGATACCTGGTCGACTCCGTATATGGTTGAAAGCATAGCCAGAAACCCCTCAATTGCAATAGATTCTGATAATCAGTTACACCTTGTGTATAAAAAGGGAGGTATTTCAGCTTACGATATCGTTCAGCGAGACTATAACAATGGATTGTGGAGCAGTGAATCTCTTGTTCATAATTCAGCTCTTGCGGTATCTCGCCCAGTTCTAGCTGTTGATACTGAGGATAATCTGCATTGTGTCTGGCAAAGACAGGGTGGTGGATCAACGCCAAATTCGGAAATTTATTACAAAAAATACACCATAGGTATCGGCTGGGGTAGTGCGTACTGTGTAAGCCAGTCGTACGGTGCATCAGAGTATCCCACATTGACACTGGATTCAAGTAATAACGTTTACGTTTTCTGGAAAGATTCAGGTGAGAGTACCAGCAATCCGAAAATGGTGCTGATGAGGAAGTATGCAGCTGGAGTCGGCTGGGATGCGGATTATACAATCGTTGCCACTACTAGTTCCGGTGATGAATGGGCGACAATGGATCCCTGCGCTGTCTGCGATTCCAATGATAACATCCATCTTGTATGGGCAGATTCGCACAGTGGCAATAAGGAGATTTATTACAGGGAATTACCGAGTGGAAGTACAACGAATATCAGCAGCACATCAACCAGGTCTGCACGTCCTACAATCAGCATTGACCCGCAGGATAATTTGTTTGTTGCATGGGAAGAAAAAACTGATGGTATCTCCCATGAAATCGTATTTAAATGGTACGATAACCTCTCTTCTGTATGGTCAAGCTCGTGCAATATCAGTAATACCCCTGGTTCAGATTCAAGGCATCCGAATTTTGCAGTGGAAAAGAAGAGTAACTTGATTTCAATCTGGACTGAAGGAGAAAGTTCAGATTACCAGGTTCTGTTCAACGAAACGGAATTCGTTTCAATAGAAAGTGAAGACAGGTGTTCTCTCGTTACTGGATACTACCTTGAGCAGAACTGTCCTAATCCATTTAATACCATAACCACAATAGGATATAATCTCCCTGTTACGATTGAAGGCTTGACTCTACGGATTTACGACATTTCCGGTAAACTCATAAGAACTCTTGTTGATGAGCTGCTTGAGTCAGGATATTATTCTGTAATATGGGATGGAAAAGATGAGAACAATCAGAATGTAATCTCCGGGCTGTATATATATCGGATCGAGAGCGCGGGTTATAGCGAAACAAGGCAGTGTATTGTATTAAGATAAATAATTATAATCATACCATTTCACTTAAGGTCCTTTACAGCTTAACTCCTCCAGCCCGGATTCATCTGCCTTAATCGGGAATTGTCCGGTTATCTGTATTCGACCTTTCGGGTCTCGTGTTTGGTTCTGTAAGTGGTGAGTAAGAACCGGGTGTTCATCGAACAGAACTGTCCATCTGCAGGGGAGGATCTCCACTTGAGCGCAAAAACGGTGTCGCCTGCCGAGACTCAATGTAGAAACAAAATCCTTGCAGGTATATACAGAAGGCAGTTCAGTGAACTTGCCCGGCTGAGAAGGCACATCTGTTCATTTATACCATTCAGAAGGTTCAGTATCCTGGTTGAGCCCGGGTGTGGAACGGGACTTCTTGCAAGTGAAATAACTTCCATTACTGATGCTTCATATACCGGAATCGATATAAGTTACAACATACTTTCGATTGCCCGGAGGAATATTCCCGAGAGAGACTGTCTGAATTTCGTTCATGCTGATGCCCTGGAATTCCTCCCCCCGGCGGACGCGTTCCTCTCTTCCTTTTTCCTTGCTGACCTGACTGATCCTGCCGCCTTTCTCCGTGGTGCTGCTGATGCCCTTCCCCCGGGGGGCTTCTATATCGTGTTCGGAGAGTACAACTACTCCGGCATAAGAGAGGATCCTCCATCCGGTCTTGCCGATAAGATCATGGAAAGCCTTCAAAGGGATGGTCTTTCAATTGATCTTGGCGGGAAACTTGACGCAGTTTTTATGGAATCCGGATACGATACCGTAGAATCCGGCTCTATAAGGGGCAAAATGCAGGAACCTGACACGGACTTCATCTCCCTGCAACTGGGTTCAACCGATGGTATTACCGATCACTCCCGTCTGTCATGGGAAATAGTATGGGGGATTTACAGAACCCGGTATTCCCGTTCTATCCGGGCAGGATTTGGAACGCCTGCCCGGATATTCACATGAATCAGTTCAGGAGGATCAGTTTCCCTGTCGCGACTGAGGAACCGCATTCAACGCGGTACATGTACATTCCTCTGGAGACCGGTATACCTCTACTGTCTTTACCGTCCCAGATTACCGAATGCTGCTGCGCGGAAAGATTACCGTCTACCAGAGTTCTTATAATGCGCCCTGACATATCAAAGACCATAATGTTGACATTGTCTTCTACAGGTACGGTATACTGCAAAAGCACTGAAGAGTAGAATGGATTTGGTGAGGCAACACATTGAAGAACATTTCCAATATCAGCACTGTTGCGTGAAGCTACTCCAGTAACGTTGGGATCATAAGAGGATAATCCGCTGTCATCCGTTCCGAACCAGACAACCTCGCCATCTCCCATACCAACTGCGTTAACTTCGTTGTCCGCTAACCCTTCTGTCTGTGTGCAGGAAGTCCATCCTTTGCCATCTTCGAAACTGGCAATCCCATCTAACGTGGAAACCCATACAATTCCCGAATCGGAAACACAGATATCAGTAATGTAGTTATTCGGTAGGCCGTCGGCTGTCGTATAGCTCGTCCATGTTCCTCCGGAGAAATGGCTTACACCGCCCATTGTCGCAATCCATTTACCGTTACTTTCGTCAAAGGCAATAGCCTGTACATGGTTCTCTACAAGGCCGCTGTTGCCGGTATGATAATTAGTCCATGTTGATCCGTAGAACTTGCTTATACCCTCTTCAGTTCCTATCCAGACGGTATCTGCGTTATCAACAAAGACCTGCAGACCATCATCATCAATAATGCCGCTGTTGTTGAGATAGTAATTGGTCCACGTAGTTCCGTTGAATTTGGAAAGTGCCCCGTCCTGACCACCCGGACCACTCCAGCCTGACGTTCCGAACCAGAGATTCCCCTGGCTGTCGGATGATACAGACAGGATAATATCTCCGAGAAGATCGCTGTTGCCGGTGTTGTAATTCTCCCAAGATGATCCGTCGTACTTCCATACTCCCATAAACTGAGAACCCGCCCACAGTACGTTATCCGTGATATGCACATCATTTATGTTATTGTCTATAAGACCGCAGTTCTCGGATGTATAGCATGACCAGGTGCTTCCATCGTACAATGCGATACCGCTGTGATCCGTTCCGAAGTAGAGACAGACATCTGATGTGCCGACATCGCCGTACTCTATTGATGTAAAATAGTTCGTATGCGGTTCGTTTGCCGTCTCGAGATAGTCCCAGGTGCTTCCATCGTAACCGGCTGTTCCGTAGTGGGCCGTCCCGAACCAGGTCACTCCGTCAGCGTTGGAAATGGAATAAACATAGGGATCTGGAAGTCCGGAAGTAGCTGGAGTCAGGATGCTCCAGGATCCATTATCGTATCTGGCAACACCGGCGTTTGAGGGTGTTGGAGATGCCGGATGATTAGAAATCCATACTGTGGAATCAGGCTCGACCGCGAATGCCTCGATATTGTTTCCCAGAAGGGAGCTGTTGCCATTATCGTAATGAGTCCAGGAAAAGCCGTTGTAAAGGAACACGTAATTTGTCCAGCTTCCGGCCCAGACGCTATCCCTACCATCTACCGTAAGTGAAAGGAAATACTGCCCGATGTTGCCCGGATCCGGATCGTGGTGGACCCATGTACTGGTGTTGTCATACATGGAAATACCTCCTGGATCGCCCCAGTTATCGGGATTATTCGCGGTCCAGATATGGTTCTGGGAGTCGACGCCCATTCCACGGACAGCAACGTTTGTCGCACCACCGCCAAGATCAGTGAAAACCTCCCATGAAGGATCAGTGAATTTAGCGCAGCCGTATCCGGTTCCAAACCACATGGATGTATTCTGATCCTGGACAATGGTGTACACCGTATTGTGAGGCAGAGGGGAATTTGTAGTATTATATACTATCCATGTGCTTCCATCGTAACACTGTACGCCCTCGGTGGTTCCAAACCAGATATTACCTGTATTGTCTATGAAGACCTCTTTGACGTTCTGATCGGCAAGTCCTTCAGTTGTAGTGTATTTCTGATATGTCTGCGAAGTGATATCCCAGTGAACAACGCCACCCCTGGTTCCGGCCCAGAGATCATTTGCATCGACCGCTAACCCGCTTACAAAACTGGCGTCTGTATATGTTGTCCAGACTCCCGCAAAACATGAACCAGAAAGCAATGCTGCTGCAAACAGGATAAGTATCAGGTCGGTGATAGTTTTCCTGAAATCCTTCATTTGTTTCCTTCCATTAGACAATTTCAGTAAGAACATACTAATAATTTATTGCTGTATATAATATATTATATATCAATCTGTGAAAAACAATCAAGACTTTTCAATGCTAAGCTTCATGACCATAAACTACCGATTTTTCCAGGAAAAACCATTTCATCCCAGACCTGGAAATTCGCTGTTATTACTCCGGGAGTCAGATGCCGTACTGCTTCCATGCAGTGTTTATCCTATCGATCCATCCGATCGCGCCAATCTTCTCGAATATTCCCAGAGCCCGCTCGAAGCTTTCAAGTGTTTTTTCTTTATTCCCCGTGTTACCGAACATCAGACCCTGGAAGTAATAAACCTTGCCGATACTTATCTGTCTGTCGGTTTTATTCAGGATCAGTAATGATCTGTCAAAGGAGGCGACAGCATCGTTCCATCTCTTCTCTTCTGTGGCCAGCCTTCCTGCAAGAAAGTGTACAGATGCTTCTATCTTCTCGGAATCCAGTTCATTAACCAGTTGAGATACACTGTTGAGTGTCTCTCCGGCCTTGACCGGATTCCCCATCTCCAGATGAAGAGAGGTGAAGCCGATAAGGACTTCGGCAAGCAATGATTTCGACTTGATAGTTCGTGCGATTGAAAGGGCTTCACTGTAATACTCTTCAGCATCCGACAACTCTCCTTTATTCAGAGATATATCTCCTAATTCAATAAGGCTCTCTGTTTTGGTCTGACGGTCGCTGATCTCTCTGGATATCCCGAGTGAATTCGTGCAGTACTCCAGAGCACTTGCGTAGTTGCCAAGATCACAGTAAAGAGCGCCTATGTTATTCAGAGCCATCGCCTCGGTTTTCCGAGTACCGGTTTCTCTCGTAATGTTCAATGAAGCCTTGTAATTGCCTATTGCTTTTGCATACTCCCCGAGTCGAACGTTTACAAGCCCCGTATTGTTGAGAGTACTCGCTTCAAGTTCTCGCGCACATATATACCTTGAAATTTCGAGTGACCTTTCGTAACACTCCATAGCCTTCTCATTGTCACCGATAGTTGCTTGAATAAGACCGATATTATTGAGCGCTTTCGCTTCAGTTTCAACATCACCGAGTTCTTTTATTATCTCCAGTGCTTGGATGTAAGTATCCAGTGCTGTAGAATATTCATCGAGATTCCAGTGAACAATACTGATATTGCCAAGAATCATTGCTTCAAGTTTCCGATCTCCGATATTCTTTGAAATGCTAAGAGATATCTGATACAGTTTCAGGGCACTTTCGAATTCTCCCAGATACCAGTTGGCGATACCGATACAATTCAGACAGGCTGCTTCCCCTTTCTTATCGACAAGTGCCCGGTAAATCTCCAGAGCGCTCTCAGCCATTTCAATAGTGTCGGTATAGTGCGATATTCCAAAGTGAACCTTACATAATGCTACAAGACTGTCGGCTTCCAGTTTCTGCTCACCCAGCGATTGCGAATAACTGACAGCCTGCGTAAGGTCTTCTATCGCCTTCTCCTTGTCTCCGATCAGATCCAGCACCGATGCCCTTTTCATCAGGACTTCGATCTCCCTGATCTTACTCTCGATCCTGCTTTCCGGCAGGCATTCAAGAACTCTGCCATAGAATTTTATTGCATCCCGGTTCGCGTAGGCATCCTTCGCTCTGTCTGCTGCAATCATGCCATATTCAACTACTTTATCATTATCAGAACATAAGTAAAAATGATGTACTAACTCTTCGATTACTTCTTCCGTACGATTTTTATGAAGTTTTTCCAGTGCATTTCCAACCGTTTGATGGTAGAGTTTTGATCTAACAGTGCTCATCTGCTGATATATCGTCTCTCTGACCACATCCTCCGTGAAACGATACTTATCTTCATCACATTCTTTCAACAACCTCATGCCCAGTATCTCATCCAGCATATCCAGCAGATGACCCTCGTTCTTTCCGGTTATTAAAGGGAGTAATCCAAAATCGAAATCCCTGCCTATAATTGTCGCATACTCCAGTAATTCGCGAGCCTGGTGGCTCATCATTCCCAGTTTTCTATCTACCACTCCCCTGATTGAATGGGGAATGACTATCTTTTCTTCCTCATCGAACGTTACATTTTCATCTTCCCAGATGAGTGCGTTATTCGACTCCAGGGATTTCATAAGCTCCTCAATGAAAAACGGGTTTCCCCCAGTCTCCTTGTAGATAAAAGCTATGAACTCAGGCGATGGAGAGGCATCTACGATAAGTGAAGTCATCCAGGCGACATCAGCTTGCTTGAGCGGTTCAAGGTCGAGAGGATCGTACAAACCTTCACGTGTCATGGACTGAATTACATTCTGGAACGATTCGGCTTTCGCTTCTTCAATCCGATAGATGAAGAAGAAAAAGATCGGACTTTCTTTCAATGCCCTGACCAGGTAGTTGAAAAGCTCCAGAGAATTGTCGTCTGCCCAGTGAAT
>DAOWFD010000197.1 GCA_030638185.1 Candidatus Aegiribacteria sp. | reverse complement strand
TTCCAGCTTTCTATCAGGATCCAATCTTCACAAGACCAAGGAAGAGTCTTTCATACCGTACTTCCAGCCAGGATTCGTTTGGAATCAGCTCTATAGTGCTGATTGCTTCGACCGTTTCGTTCGGCAGGGGGAACAGTAGCCAGCTTGCCCCGTCAGGACATGTATCAGTAAGTGTGCTTTCCCAGGTGCTCCAGAATGCGTCTATTTCTTCTGTTCTCAGCATTCCGCCTGCCCATTCGAATATGACCTGTTTTGCATAATCAGGGTCACGGATACGTGTTTCCTCCCCCTCCGGCAGTCGAAGTGTTCCGGTCAGTTCTATCAGGGATATTCTGCTGTACTCGCCACCGGGGATAAATATCAGACCCTCCCCGGAATAACCTGGTTCGAAGGCGAATCCGTCATCAGTACGGATAAGGGGGCAGGGAAAGTCACCGGATATCGAGCACTCATAATAGATGAATCTTTCCTGAATGCCGTCTCCCTGTCTGTAGATCCAGTTCGCGGGAACAGTACGCCAGTAGTTCATGGCCCACTGGTACGGTTGGGCGTAACTAATCCTCCGCGCCTCTTCTGTTTCTGTGAAAGAGCTTCCGACTGAAAGCCCCGTCCATTCCACTGAAACAATCTGCTCCCATAGATCATCCGGAGACGGAGGAGCTGTCTCGATATGGTCAGGATATGGATACATCGCCTTTAGTGATCCGGTTTCCGTACTCACCCTGAACGTACCTGTGAAATACGGGCCGTGGAACCAGACAACAGGGGCTTCGACCTCAATGGGTTCGATCAGATCGTCTACCGGATTCATGGTTAAAGCAGGGAATGGTACGCCTCCTGCATTGCCCGTTCCCTGCTCGTCAAAAAGAACAACTCCCCACTCGTGTACCTCTATGTGAGCTGCCTCTCTATCCTGGGCGAGGACGGATACTGAAAGCACAAGTATGAGCATCAGAATAATTTTCATGGTCGAATTCCCCTTTCAGAATGGTATCCCGAAACAGCATATTACACCTCCGATTCCTACCTGAAACTGACCATACTGCCCGAATCCCTTCCACGTCAACAAGAAAAGAAGATTATACTCGTGTAACTCCACATCCGGACATACCTGTCCTCTTAAGCCAGATCAACCGACCTCTATCTCCGGGAAATCGTCTTGCCATAGGATATAGTCTGCACAGGGCTCGCAGACCATCGACTCCAGCGGCTCGGGCGGTGGCCTGGGGTCTTCCCAGAGATCAAGGTGCCCGGTAATCATGAACTCGCTGTTGGAACCGCCTGTGGTATCTTCAACGGAGTATACTGAAGCTGCAAGCTCAACTTCTACTTCGGTATGCTGCAGTACATACGCGTCAGGTGAGTTCAGAACGCCGGGGTACGAAAAAGGAAGAGACCCGGCTTGAACAGCAGCAGACAATAAAAGCAGACTAAAATGATATGGTACTTCATAACTTCTCCATTCATCGGTCTTTCCTATCGCGCAAAAAATCAATATTTTTATTCATGAATACAATTATTGAATATCTATTCAAGAGTCAATCTACACCCGTCATTCATAATAAACAAGAAAACAGAAATGCGGTGTTGACTTCAAGGAGTAATAAAAGCTAGTATATATTGTAGAATTGTATCAGATAAGTTGAGGTTATAATGTTGCTTTCCACTCTCATTTCGATAGCATTGTTAATGCAAATGCCTGAATGGGAGACAGATATCGGCCACCCTCCCATGAGTAACCCTCTTCTGGCTGAAAACGCTGAAGGTTCAATGGATATCTTCATTGCATTGGGGGATTATGGTCTCGGGGGATGGACAGGAAGAGGCTATGTGCTGGACGGATTCCCTGTTTCCTACGATAGGGGAGTATCAAAAAACCCGGCAGCTTTCTATTCACCGATCACCGGTAACGTTGTAGTATACGCAGACAACTCCGGATATGTTCATATGGTCGATCACAGCGGAATCGAACAACCGGGCTGGCCCGTATTTGCAGGGCCTGGAATCATAACGGGCATTTCGGTGGTAGATCTGCATGATGACGGAGCCCCCGAGGTCGCATTCGGTTCTGCCGATTCAAGGGTCCATCTTATCGATATTTATGGCAGTCCTCTACCCGGTTGGCCTGTGGAACTACCTGCAAAACTGTACTGGCAGCCATCGCAACTATCACTTGGAGGAAATTCAGGATACGGACTTGTATGCGCGCTGGTAACGACAAGGATATATGTCCTGTCACTCAAAGGATCGATCCTGCCCGGATGGCCCATCAACACAGGTTACACCTCCGGAAGTATCCCCGTAACCGCAGACATAGATGCCGACGGTCTTGGAGATATTATCTTCACTACATACAATAACAGGCTCTATGTTGTGAGCTCCAGCGGAGCCGGCATTGAAGGGTGGCCTTTCTTCCTTGATAGCAGGTCCACACGGGGAGCTGTGGCCATTGGTCATCTTGATCCTGATATCATAGGGTTACAACTTGCAGTATCATGCATAGACAGTTCCGTAACCCTGATCAACGGCAGCGGGAGAATAGCAGGGAAATGGCGCTGGCCGAACGTTACAAGCGGTCTTCCAACATCACCGATAATCAGCAGAACCAGCGATGGACTCGGTGTTATAGTAGGATCCGACATAGGATATGTCTACGCCTGGAATGCGGATGGAAATACTATTGACGGTTTCCCCATTGATTTCGGTCAGCCGATATCCAAAACCCCGGCTGCAGGGGATATCGACGGCGATGGAAATCAGGAGCTTGTTGTTCTGGGTAGATCAGGCAGGCTTTCCGCCTACACGTTATCCAGCATCAGTACGACCACCAGTTCATGGCCACAGATGCTGTGTGATGAATCCAATTCCGGAAGTTACGGAATATCCTACCTTCCAGTTGCACTGGTCGGGACTATAACATCCGAAACCTCTAGTGGTGTAAACCTGTCATATGAGGTAATCGGCAGCAATGTATCAGGTATTTCCCTTGCATATTCGACAAATGCGGGGTATTCATGGCACGAAACCAGCAGTTTCCGTGATAACGGCAGCAACATTATCTGGTTCAGCGATGAAGACCTTCCAGGGCAGGATATAGGGCAATGCGTTCTCAAGATTACACCCCACTGCCCTGACGGCCCGGGCATAAGTGGTCTGTCCAATATTTTCCATGTGGACAACAACATTCCTCCTACACTATACCTTTTCACATCGGAGGAGGTATCGGACGGGTGGCATCTTCTGCAATACGCTGTTGAAGATCCTGAAGGTGACATAATTCAGCTGCAGGCGCAGTATTGTTCATCGCTGATACGCCTGGACCAGTAACCGGACAGACAATGTTTTAATTGCTCCGGCTTACCAATGCCTTTGAAAGGTGAACGCTGTATATCTTTGATAAAATTCTTCAGAACAGGAGACTCTTCCGAGTAGGAGAAACTGATATTCCTGAATTCAATCTTGCCTTCAACACCGGTGAGTTCAACCGCACCGGGAAGTTCTGTTACAGCGGGTTCTGTATCTATAACAGTGAATACCCTCTCGGCAGCACCCATGGCTTTCAGTATCTGGGTGGCTACTCCGGCAAAGAAGCCTACCGGTCCGAAAAGCATACCGAAATAGCTGATGAAGGCAATAAGTACGCCAATCTCCATTTTACCCTGGATTACTTCCTTACCGCCCAGCCAGATAACAAGAATGAGAGTAGTTGATGCCAGCAGGGAACCGGCATTCAGAACAAAGCCCTTTACAGTCAGGCGAATGCTGGAGTGCATGAGATCCATCATGGAGCTTTTGAACCTGACACTCTCTCGATCCTCAAGATTGAAAGCCGCTGAAGTACGAAGACTTGATAGCTGTTCCTGAAGCGTTGCCGTAAAGAAAGTTCTTTTCTCCTGGACTTCAGCACTGGCTTTCTTGAGCATGGTGCCTGCAAATGCGATTTTTTCTTTGGTGCGGATGTAGCATAGTTCTACCGTATCTCCTGAGATGTAAACGGAAACTGGATATTACCTTCGTCCAATGTGTTTAAGTTCCCGCTTCACACGGTCGGAGGAATGTTTCCTATACTTGACTCCATACGTAAACATCCGTATACATAGCTCAAGAATGATGGTGAGCCAATCATGAATGTATGCTCTGCTGTTATGTGGATAAAACGGATCATGATCGGCATGGCACCTGACCAGAGGCTGGGCTGTCAGGCGCTTCACCTTTCACCGGGAGGTGATAGGTGGGCGCATTTTGCATTTATCCGGACGAATACAGGCCCAGGCAGCCGAAGAACACTCCTTTATTCCGACTGCTGGATTGCCATTACGAAGAGTTCAGGAATGTGTATGAAGAACGCTTTTCCAAGCGCTACGGTTACTGGCGTCCCATAACAGATGAGGTTGTGGAGAAATATCTGAAATGCGGCGATCCTCATTACGGCTTTGCGAGGATCAGGTGCAGCGAATGCGGCGCTGAGTATCTGAGGGCCTTTTCCTGCAAGTGCCGTGGTTTTTGCCAATCCTGCTCGAAGAGAAAGTCATTAGACCTTGCAATCTTCCTTGAAGAAGAACTCTTCAGACCGGTTCCCCACCGGCACTGGGTGTGGAGTGTTCCGAAGATGCTCAGGCTGCATTTCCTGCACCATCGGAGACTTCTGCCAAAGCTCTGCAGATGCGCCTGGGATTCTCTCAGGATGTTCCTTCATGAAGCCCTTGATCGCA
>DAOWFD010000342.1 GCA_030638185.1 Candidatus Aegiribacteria sp. | reverse complement strand
CTCCTTCAACCTTGGTGAGAATCTTACATCCTCTACTCTGTCACCCAGCTGGTCCCTGATATACTCAAGAAGACCGGCGTAGGTTTCTTCAGCGTTCTTCTTCTCAGCCTTTTCAGCATCACTGAGATCTTCTTCATCAACTTCCTTCAGAAGTGATATGAGCTTCTTTCCCCTGTACTCATCCAGGGTCTGAAGCATGAATTCATCTACGGGACTATCGAAGAGAAGCACTTCCACATTGGATTTGCCAACGGATTCAAGGTAGGGTGAGGATGCCAGTTCCTTCCTGTCGGTTCCCGTGATGTAATACAGGCGGTCTGTGTCCTCAGGAAGCTCCTCAACCAGTTCCTTGAGGCTCTTCTGCTCGTCTCCGCTCCGGGATGTCCATACGAGCAGGAGGTCCGCAAGCTCTTCCCTGTGCTGCATATCAGCGTAGATGCCCTCCTTGATCATATCCCCGAAATTCATGAAGAATTGCCGGTACTTATCGATATCGTTCTCAAGCATATCCTGAAACCATCCCACCACCTTGCCGGTAAGGGCTTTTCTTATAATCCTGACGGTCCTGTTCTCCTGAAGTGTTTCCCTGGATATGTTCAGCGGAAGATCGCTTGATTCAACCACACCCTTGATGAAACGGAGATACCTTGGCAGGAGTTCATCTGCCTCCTCCTCAATCATGACCTTCTTAATAAAGAGCCTCACGCCAGCTTTGTAATCCGGCATGAGCATTCCCATAGATCGCGCGGGAGGAATGAAAAGCAGTGAGTAGAATTCAGTTGTGCCCTCCGCGTGAAATACGAGCCTGGAGAGAGGTTCCTGGGGATCGAAGCTCAGGTGTCTGTAGAACTCGTTGTACTCCTCATCGGAAACGTCATCCTCGGGTCGGGTCCAGATGGGTTTCTGGGAATTCACCGGCTCCTTTTCCCAGTCGCTGTCATCATCCGACTTAATATAGACCGGATACGAGATGAAATCGGAGTACTTTCGCACGAGTTCCCTTAGCCTGTAGCTTTTCAGGTACTCATCCATATCCTTCTTCAGATGAAGGATTACACTGGTTCCCTCCGGAATATCTTCCTCTTCCCTGAGGGTAAACGTTTCATGGCCTGTAGAGGTCCATCTGTGGCCAGGTTCCCCTCCTCCCATCTTTCTGGAAATAACCTCAACCTTATCCGCAACCATGAAGGTTGAGTAGAAACCCACGCCGAACTGCCCTATGAACTCGGGCGTTTTCTCTCCATCAGGGCCTGTTAATTCCTCCAGAAAATTCCGAGTTCCCGATCTGGCAATTGTACCAAGTTCCCTGGCCATCTCATCCTCGGTCATACCGATTCCGTTGTCACGAATGGTGAGGGTGGCCTCATTCGGCAGGATATCGATTCTCAGTTCCCTGTCGACATCCAGTTCCGGGGTTGTAAGCATTTCAAAACGGAGTCTGTCAAGTGCATCGGATGAATTGGATATAAGCTCCCGCAGGAAAATGTCGGGATGTGAATAAAGGCTGTTAATCACGATATCAAGAACTTTTCTAGTTTCTGCCTTGAATTTTAATTTACGCGAATGGTTGGACATTGTTCCTCCCTTTCTATTTCTATTGATGTTATCCTCAGCGGATTCTGCCTTCCAGAAACGGAACCTGAAATACTTTTTCGTGAAAGACAGGTCCATGTCCAAAATATCCACTCTCGCCAAAAAGTTCCCCGTGATCGGAGGTCACGGTTATGTAGGTCTTTTCAGGTACAATATCGAACAGCCTCTCAAAAACTGTATCAATGTAGCGTACCGTCTCAACCTGCCGGGCGCGAAGCCGATCAAGTTGTTTCTGATCGAAGAACTTAGGTGATTCATCGTCCTTTACCAGTTTACCTCCGACCATATGATCGTCCAGATGCTTGAAAACTCCATGAACGCCACTTATCCTGGGCCATTGGTTCTTTGGTTCTGAGGGAAGCGCATAGGGGTAATGGGTCTCACCCACATTCAGCATATAGAATGAGGGCCTGTTCGGACTGAAGGTCATTTCATCCAGCATCGCCGCCATATCGTTATGCTCGGGCATGAGCTTCCACGAATCGAATCCGCTATTGACCGGAGTATGACTGTTCAGAACCGGCAACGAAACCATAGCCCTTGTTATGTATCCAAGGGAACTCCGCAGAAAATCCGGGAGGTAGAGACGGGGGACAAGGCTCTTGAATTCCACGCCTTTTGCTCCCAGTCTCTCGTTGAACCTTAGAAAATCCTTCTTGTAGTATTCCGATGCGAAAACATTCCTGGGACTGATGTGAGGCATGAGACCCATCAGGATGTTGTAATGAGACGGAGCTGTCCATGATGCGTAGGAAAAACGCTGTTCCGTTTCACCAAGTTTCATGATGGTTGAAGGATTCGCTTCCATAAATGTATCATATCTGCAACTGTCGAGAATAACTATGATGTAATTCAGAAGATCATCCGATGCAGGATGAGGGGTCGAAGGAGCTCTTTTTTCTTGTTCCCTGTTTTTCTTCTTCCTGACGAAGAGTCCCATTGTTCCTCCGTGAATCAGCTAATCCGGTATATACATAATATCGCAATATACTTCATTGTACTGTCATCAAGACCATGATCACCGATACTCAGTCAGTGTTATCAGGTGGGAGTTTCTTGAATTCTCAGCCTATCGAATGGGAAGCATCGCCGACCAGATATCTCCCATGACTTCTTCACTCCATATTTCAACAAGGATATCCATAGCCTCTGCAAGTCTGGAATAACTCGGTTCGGAGAGCTCCCAGTGAAAACGGTAGTTCTCCTGGAAGATAAGGTTGTAGTTATCTCCATTGAGCACGGTAACATCGATATCCAGAACAGCTTCCCAGCCGTCAGGCACAACCCTTCCACCAAATTCTCTTACGAATCCCTCAACTACAAGGTTCTCTGGAAGCAAAGTGGATTTACGCAGTACTGCACCCCAGCCACCGACGGAGATCATATCCCTGTGAAGAATATCGGGTAGAAGCTCCACTGGTCGACTGCTCCAGATATCAGTGGCAGTCTTATTGAGTGTACCATCTTCGTTCAGAACGATCATCTGTACTCCCTGGACGGACTGAGATGAAGAAAAATCCTTTATCTGAACGATATAACTGGTTGAAACCGCCCATGGGTCCGGCCTGTCCGGTTCCACTGTCCATACTGTCGCTGCTGATTGCGGGTCGCCTCCTATGGGCACATTAACTGTAATGCATGCTGATGAGATAAGAATCGCTGTTAATACAAATAATACAAACGGTCTGTGCATCACTGCCAGACCCCCTCTCCTGAAGTTCGAATGAATAGCTCCGATGGATCTCTGCCCAGTATCTCCAGGAGGTTGGACAGGTTGTTTACCATTTCCGAGCCGTCTATGAGTAGCATATTTATTTTATTCGCGAAAAGGTCCAGAGGTTCCAGAAGAGCCTGCAGTTCTCCAACAAGGGAATCAACACTTACAACAAGTTCCGGCGATATTTCATTCAGAGTCAGAACCAGCCGGTTAAGATTCTTTCCAACTCTTGTATAAGTGATAAGCAGAGAGTCAAGGTTTTCCGAATTTCTCAGGATCGAATCCTCAATCCTTTCGATCTTGTCGCTTGCCAGAATGGCATTGGTGTTTTCAAGCAGAAGCGTGAACTGATCGCTTATATTCTTGAAATCGATTTCATGAATTATCTCAGTGATTCTGGTCAGCGTTGCGGTTACATTCTGGATGGCTCCCTCACCCACCGGAATAATCTGATACTCTACTTCGAAACTGAAACGTCCTTGAGGATGAACCTGTGTTGAATCTGCACTCAGGTTTATCACCCGTAAACCGGTTATTCCAATTATCTGCATAGTGGCAACTATCGTCGAATCTACCGAAAATTCTGAACGGATCTTCATCAGAACCTCTACGAGTCTTCCGTCCGGAGCTATATCGATGCTTGTTACATGACCAATGGAAACACCGTTATACATTACATCACTGCCCTCGTTCAGGCCCTGAACGGACCAGGAAAAATAGGAAACATAAGTAGTGGTGCTTCTCTCACTCAATCCCCCGCTAAGCCAGATTATCAGAAAAATCGTGAAGAGAATTCCAATAGAGAAGAATAATCCCAGTCTGAACTTGTTCCCGGTCATCGACATTTTCAGTTACTCCTCTTCTCGGCTGCCAGGTTTCTTCCGAAGAACGCTCTGACACGTTCGTCGCTTGAGCTATCTCTCAGTTCAACGGCAGTTCCCACAGCGATTATGCCATGTGCTTCAGAATCCAGCATGATCACCCTGTCTGAGATAGCAAATATACTGGTCAGTTCATGTGTAACAATGACAATGGTTGCGCCCAGAGAGATGTTGATGGTTTTTATCAGTTCATCAAGATTTGTGGAAGTAACGGGATCCAGACCGGCGGAGGGCTCATCGAAAAACAGTACTTCCGGATCAAGCGCCATGGAGCGTGCAAGGCCGGCCCGTTTCTGCATTCCACCTGAAACTTCCAACGGGGTTGAATCGGCAAAATCTGCGAGACCAACCGTATCCAGCTTGCTGTATGCGACAATTTTGATATACCGGTCGGATAAATCAGTGTACTCCTTAAGGGGAAGCATTACATTCTCAAGAAGCGTCAGGTTACCCAGCAGCGCTCCGGACTGAAAGGTAACACCCCATCTTCTCCTTGCTCTCTGAAGTGCTTCCGGACTGGACCAGATATCTTCGTCCCTGAAAAGAACTTTTCCCTTCCAGGGCTTTAACAGTCCCAGAAGGTAGTGCATTAGAGTGCTTTTCCCGCATCCGCTCCTGCCTACGATAGCAAGTATTTCACTCTTCCCTACCTGGAGGTTAATGTCATCGAGTACCAGTTGTTTATCCCATCCTCCCTGAAGATGCTCAACCCTCAATACAGGCTTCACGCCAGTGTCCTGTCATGTGTCCCTGCAAGACGCTGGTGAAGGCGCATAGCAGCGCTATGTAACTGAACCCGCAACGCCGCAGGAACGCAAAAGAACGAGCGGGATGCGTCAGTTGGTGCTTGATAGGACACTACAAACTCAATCCAGGTCTGATATGAATAAACAGCAGTGAAAGCAGCGCATCGGCTACTATGACCATGAAAATGCTCAGAACAACGGCCGCCGTAGTTGCCTTTCCAACGGCGGCAGCCCCTCCTCGAACTTTCATGCCCATGAAACTGCCTACATTCGCGATAATTACAGCATATACAATGCTTTTCAGCATTCCCCAGAGAATATCAAGAGGTATGAGCGCCTTGCCCAGTTCCGATATGAACGTGCTGGGAGAAAGGTCGAGAAACATTGAACCGGCGAGCAGCCCGCCAAAAATACCCGTAAAATTCGCAAGGAGCACAAGAAAGGGCATTACGCAAAGAAGAGCGATCATCTTGGGTGTGACAAGGTAGCTGAATACATCGAAACCCATTACTCGCAGGGCGTTAACTTCTTCCCTTACCCGCATGGTCCCGATCTCTGCGGCGTACGCTGAACCCGATCGTCCGGCAACAAGAACCGCGGCAAGCATTGGTCCTATCTCCCAGGTTATACTGTATCCAATCAATGCGGGCATGAATGTTTCTGCACCGAACACCCTCATCTGATATCCGGCCTGATACCCCAGAACCACACCAAGAAGCCATGGAAGAACTGCTACAATAGGAATAGCCTTATAACCCGATTCCTCCATGTAATAAAGTACCATAGGCCATCGAACCTTCAGAGGATGTATGACCAGGTCAACAAAGGCGCCCAGCGTCTCTCCCATAAAACGTCCAAGGTCGGAAAATGTCTTTCCGAACTCATACACGTTTTCGCCGAGATGCTCAAAACGAGCACGAATGGACATTCTTTTTTTCTCAGGTTCCGGCACTGAATCGAATTTTGCGAGTGTTTCGAACAGATTCTTAACAGCAGGTAAAGCTCCGGTCCTTCTTACCCTTACACCTGCTCGGGAAAATTGCTTACATGATCCGTAAATCACCGCGGCCGCGACGGAATCTATCCCGGGGCTGTCCGAAAAATCCAGAACCAGTTTTCCAGCATCGAATATGGAACGCTTATGTTCATTTATAAAATCACGGATAGAATCAATTTCATTGTCCTCAAGCACTCCGTGAACACTCAATGTAAAACCGCTGTAAGCCAGTTTCTCCGGATCTGCCAACTGATCCCTTCCTGTTGATGTGTAAATAACACAAGTTCATAACCGATAATTTAATTAAAAATAGACAGTTCCGCCACGATGCGATGGTTGCCCTTTCCTTTCTCAGTTATATTAATATTATAAAAATAACTCTTGGAGGTATTATGGGTACTCTTGTTTTTCTGGTCCTCAGGCTGATTTTCGGGTACAATTGTGAAGGAGACGGTCAAACCCTTGCAACTCTTATTTCTCTTGATACGATTGCTCTTGTGCTGTTTCTCAAACTGAAGAACAAATCCTGACGGCAGTCCCGAAGCCGTAATTGCTGCAGATCTCTCCAGGAACCAAAAGATTCTTGTAGTGCTGGTTTCTAAAAATCTTCTAATCCACTAAATTGGACAAAGGCATTCCGCTCCGGATCAGTATCGGGATTTATCTTACCATTCCATATTGCCAGTGGATTTAGGTACAAGTACCTGTTAAAGGCCACCATCTTCCTCCTTTTGAGTTCTTGTACTGTGGGTTTACAAACAATACCCAACTGAGGTGATGATTGCCGCTCTGTCTAAACGACCTTTATGAATTCACTGAAAAATGAGAACAATCATATAATCAATCAAGATATATCAATATCTCCGCAATTTGTAAGAATGACTCGTAAACGTACATAAATTTCTGCATTTCGTGGTTTTTTCAACTCTTGACAAATCACATGAATATGCAATAATATCCATATTATCAGAACTTGTGATTGTGCGAAACGGAAAAAGGTGGAAAAATGCAAAAAGGAATAGTTGATACTTTATCAGAGTTCGCAACGGAAAAGGCCATTAACCTTTCATCAAAGTCCGGTGCATGGAAACTTACAGTCCCTCTTGCTGAAAAAGTCGCTCAGACTCTTTTTGTAAAAAGCGCCGATCCGATTAAATATGGTCCATTGCGTGAGCGAAAAGACAAGATATGTATCGCATCAAACTTTGTCAGATCCGCATTCAAGGCGTATGAACAGGGATCTCCTAATGTCAGAAAACGCTTGATGGATGTTCTGCTCTCTAACCTGACTGCACCTTATAGTAGCAAGCCTGAAGTTGTCTCATTCAAAGAAGAACATGGTATTTGCCCACCAGGATTCCTTACCATATCACCGTTTGGCGGATGCAATCTGAAATGCAGAGGCTGCTACGCCTCCAGCTCCCCGTCTGATCTTCCCTCCCTGTCCGCTGAAACCTTCCAGTGGGTTATTGATCAGAAGAGGGTACACTGGGGAAGCTGGTTCACAGTTGTATCGGGAGGTGAACCTTTTCTATGGCGTGATAAGGAAGTAGATCTCATTGAGATCGCATCCCGGAACCCCGATCAGTACTTCCTCGTATACACAAACGGAACATTGATTGACAACAGAACGGCGGAGCGCCTTGCTGAAGTCGGCAATATTACACTGGCTATTTCAGTTGAAGGTTTCGAGAAAGAAACGGATTATCGCCGCGGAAAAGGTACATTCGAGAAAATCCTGAAAGCCTTTGAAAACCTGAGAAATAACGGTGTGCCCTTCGGTATATCCACAACAGCAGTGCCTGAAAACGCGGAAATGCTGATATCAGATGAGATGATCGATTTCTTCTTCGATGAACAGGGTGCATTGTATCAATGGCTGTTTCAGTACATGCCGATCGGAAGGGGAATTGATACCGCAAAACAGGTATCTCCCGAGGTAAGACGCAGGATGTGGATTCGTGAACAGGAACTTATTTACGAGAGACATCTGTTCCTGGCCGATTTCTGGAACGGAGGACCATTCTCTTCAGGATGTATCGCCGGTGGTCGAGAGGGAGGATATCTCTATATTGACTGGAACGGCAACATTTAT
>DAOWFD010000319.1 GCA_030638185.1 Candidatus Aegiribacteria sp. | reverse complement strand
GCCATTGCCTGCATGTTCAATCGGTCAAGTGATTCCGGGAGTTGAAGAACGTATCCTCCGTAACGTGCGGCAGCAAGCGCGGCGGGTAGTGACTGCATCTCTTCCTTGTAGACGCATGCAACCGACTGTCCCGTCAGACTGAGGGATGCAGGCAGCAGATCCCCGGGACCTGAAAACTCGGTCACTGAAATAGACATGGCGCTGAGCTGATCCAGAACACCGCTTGCAACAGCATC
Source organism: Candidatus Aegiribacteria sp. (assembly GCA_030638185.1). Classification (GTDB taxonomy): domain Bacteria; phylum Fermentibacterota; class Fermentibacteria; order Fermentibacterales; family JCC-6; genus Aegiribacteria. Next base: position 13,714 of record DAOWFD010000319.1, on the reverse strand, counting down.
CGGATAATCGAAAAGCCATACATCCGTTACTCCCATGGAAGTCAATGCGGAGGAAGTTTCCGTTCCCAGAGCGGTGCCATCGGTCCAGAGAACCGGACAGTTGTTCACAGCTGCCCATCCGGCAGCTGCTGCGGCTCCATTCAAGTATTCCTCTTCCGTATCGGATCTTATGCAGATAACGGCTTCGGTAAGTGATGGCCATTCCGTTGTAGCTATACCAGCTGCTATTTCGTCAACGGTGCCGCTGTACGAAAGGATTTCTGAATAGGGTACCATTCCCTCAACAACGGTCTTGAAACCGGCATCAACATCACCCACATAAATGATGCTTCCGTTTTCTCCCTGGCCGGTCAGATAAGCTGCCCAGTCTTCCATGGCGTAGTATCCCGACTGGGAATCCGCCCCATCTGTTATCAGAAGGGAACCGTAGGATTCGGAGTATTCCTGAAAGTAGAGAGCGGGAACCGCCACGAAGAAGTTGTACACCGTTGGAAGGGAAGATTCATCAACATGGACCACAGCGCATCTGCCGAAGAAATTCCCTCCCATAACCGTCAGTACCAGAACAGGTACTGCAATAAGAGCAAGCTTCATGATTCACTTCCGTTTCAATGTACTTAAAAATTGCAATAAGAACAACGATGTGTTAAGATGAAGAGAGGAGCTTTTGAAGTCAATCGTATTGAAAAGCGGGAGGGCTGAGCCCTCCCGCATGCGGTCGAAGTTAATGACGCAGTTTTACCTGATGACCATTACCCTTGCAGTAGAAACCTCGCCGTCCTGCTCAAGACGGAGGAAGTACATTCCAGGCATAAGATCACCGGCGTTCCAGTTGAAGATGTGAGATCCGTTGAGATCTCCCCGGTAAGGAGTTGCAACAAGTCGACCCGTAAGATCGAAGACGTTAAGCTCCGCGGGGCCGTTTCCACTGAGGGTAACAACTGCCGCAGATCTTACCGGATTGCTTACAAGAATGTTGATATTATGTGGTACTGTGCTACTGCGCTGCTCTTCTATTCCGGTGACTCCCCACACGGCCATCTGGACAGAGGGATCACCCATGAGGTTGTAGCCTTCGAAGTAGTACTTGGATCTGCCACCACCGCCGTAATAGTTGTAAACAGCAATCAGTCCGCCATTGCAGAATCCCTTGGCCCAGTAAACACCGCTGTCGAGGAACCACTCATATTCCGCCCGTTCCTGGATATCGTCCTCGTCCCAGTAGGAGGATGGCACCGAACCGAAGAACCAGAGGCCGCCTCTGCCCGGGGTTCTTGTCCAGGTTTCAGCCCAGCAGGTGCCGACAGCGTAGTTGCCGGTCACGCATGAATGTGAAAATACACCGGGGAGCATACTGCCATTATTGAGTGAGTTGAAATTGGTCTGTGTGAAGGACATATCGCCCCAGCTCGTAGTGCTGCCGTGTCCGGAGAATGTGAGCATGGATATCCCGCCGTTAATGGAAGAAATAGCGGCGGCAGCGTTTCCTCCGGAATTGGGATAGATCTTATCGGCGGTGTACCCCAGGGGAGTTAAATAAGTGTCTATGCAGTAGTTGTGGCTACCCTCAGAAACAGTGTGGTGATCGTTGCTGGCTATCCAGCATGTATTCTGGACCCATGCCGTTGAGCCGCTGACATTCTGTTCGTAATCAATAACCCTGTCGGCCATTAATACCGTTTGGCCTACAGTTGTAACGGAGAATCTGCCTATGAATGCATCCGGCATGTAGCCGCCGTCATCTAGGGTTACGTAGTAAAGGTCGGTCACGCCGCCGTATTCAGTGGCTGAATTACCTGGGAGATACCCGGTATCACCTACAAGGAGCACGTACTGGGGCGGGCTCGGCCAGTTCTCTATAGCATTCAGAATGTAGGCTTCGATATCGGAGGATGAGCTTCCTGTTACGCTGAGGTCAACCATGGTCACATCAAAGCCCAGGCTTTCCTTCCAGGTTACGAAATCGTCCATGCCGGTAGTAACAAAATCAGAATGCCCGACTATGAGATATGGAGCCGGAGGGGTGTCGCAGCCTCCTTCGAATGTGCCGTAGTTAAGTGTCATGGCGGAAAGTATCTGTTCGAATGGGGGAGCGTAATACCTGCTGGCGTTTGCGTAGGTTGCGCCAAGGTCACCGCCTTCGAATGAGAGGGAGATGGTGGCTTCGGAAAGAAGGTCACAGCTGTTATCGGAAGGATTCCATCGCAGAGGAAGGACTTCTACGAGAGCCAGGTTACGACCGCGCATCTGACCAGCGTAGATCACCCTTACCCATTCACCGGGGTAAGACGAACCGGTGTTGTAAACTTCATCATCGAGTTCCATGACGAAATTTCCGCGCGGTTGGCTCTTGGTGGCGGACTGTATACCCGGATTAATTGGCCATACGGGACCGCTGATGTTCTGAACAATTTCATCGGAGATTGTAACCTCAACCGTTGCGCCAACAGGGATCTCCAGCCAGGTGCGGTATACGGGCATCCTGGGATATGAGAATTCACTTACATTCTCGGCGCCATCAATGGCAACAACGGAGTAGTTGTCTCCCCTGATGCTCATGGTTTTGAACACTGGTTGTGAAGCCGATAATTCAAAAACAATACCGTCTGCCGATGATTCAAGAGTTGTAAGCCCAGATGCAAGGACTGCTCCGGAAACAAGAAGCATTATGCAGAACATGGATTTCATGCCTTTTCCTTTCATTAAAGTAATGTATAATATTAGAAATGTACTACTCAAAGATTATGCTGTATTTATTGAACAATAGAATACCGAATCTAGTTCCCGTCGTAAAGGGTTCAGCATCATGCTTTTTCAGAAGGTTTTATTGCTGGTTCTAACAATAATAGCTGGCGAAACCGAGGTGAGCAATAATGGGATCTCATTGGTTTTGTCAGGCGGCGGTGCCCGTGGTTTTGCCCATGTTGGAGTTTTACGTGCTCTTGAGGAGGAGAAAGTCTGGATTCGAAGTGTAACAGGGGCGAGTATGGGTTCCCTGATTGGTGGGCTTTACTGCTGCGGGTATTCTCCATCCTTCATTGATTCACTGGTAAAGAATACCGACTGGAGTTTGGTTTTTTCTTCCAAACCGGACAGCAGACTAACGATGCTTCCTCTTCGACTGTCAAATTCCCATGACATTCTCAGGCTGCAGGTTAAAGGATTTTCGCCACTTCTTCCCCGCAGTGCGGTTTCAACTCAGAGAGTGGGATCACTCCTTTCGTCACTTACCTGTCCGATCCAGGTTGAGGCCGGGCTGCATTTCGATTCCCTTCCCGTTCCGCTGAGGCTCGTGGCCTTTGATCTTGTAAGTTATGAGAGAATAGTGCATTCCTCTGGAAACCTCGCGATGTGCCAGCTGAGTTCAATGGCGGTTCCGGCGGTATTCCCTGCTGTAAGGATGGAAGATATGCTGCTGGTTGACGGAGGGGTGGGAGATAACATCCCTGTTGATGTAGCCCGTGAAACATGGAATTATCCCGTGCTTGCCGTGGACATTTCCTCGGAGCCAGCGGAGATTCCTGAAATCCCAACTATGCTACAGGTCGGCAGCCTGACCTACAGTGCGTTGTCAGCAAGGGTTAACGATCTCTACAGCGCTCAGCCGGATTTCTATTTCAGGCCGGATCTTCATGGCGCTAAAAGTTACAATTTTACAACTGAAGCAGCTGACAGCGTGGTTGAACTTGGATACACACAGATGCTGACATACCTCAGTGAGCATCCTGAGATACCCAGGAATGAAAGCCGTTCTTCATCGACAAGTGCTGATGAATTTTCGGCCGGAGTCATAAGCGGAATAAAATATACCGGACTGGGGGAAGTTTCAGAAGATGCGGTTCGTGACTGGATGATACTCTCAACAGGGGACATGGCTACTTCCGTAAACCTGCGAGATGCTGCCGAAAAACTCTACGCTTCAGGGCTGTTTGACAGGGTTGATTACAGCCTGGAGCCTTTTTCTGATTCCGGATGTGTAAACATCGTTTATGCTTTTACTGAACGAGAACCCTCGTCCATAGGTATTGGAATGACCTACAACAACTCGTTCGGGCTGGACGGCAGGATCACCTACAGGCATCTGAATTTTCTGAACGATGGCGATCATCTGATAGTTAATGCCGGGGGCGGGGACAATTACATATTTGCCGAATTACGGGTTCTCGACCTTTCATCCGGAAGGAGAAAATGGTTCAACGATTACTCGCTTTCAGGTTATCAGATGCAGGTAAAGTCCTTCGAAAGGGACGGTAGTTCATCCTACAGGGTTGTGACAGAAGGCCACGGGGACATTGCACGGGGATTCTCCACAGGCTGGTCGGGGCTCAACGAAGTGGGAATTTCCGGAACCACACACAGGTATGGGTCCGATGAACTCCAGGGATTTGCTTCGATTTTCTTCAGCCACCTCACTGAAACTATGGACAATCCGGTACATCCGAAGACGGGCATAAGATTTGAAGCAAGGCTCTCATGGGCTCCCCTTATGACTCATAAGCATCTGAACCTGGGATACGATTTCGAGGGTGCGGTTCCTTTCCTCAGGAAGGGGACGATGGTTCTGAATGTCTGGGGACAGCTGCTTGCAGGAACTACCTGGGACTGGCAGGAATGCCGGCTCTCGGCATCAAGGATCATCCCCGGGATGCCATACTATTCTCTTCCCGCAAGGCAGAGGATTGCGGGTCTTGCAAGGTTCCGGAGGAGGTTGAACGGGCCTTTCTTTCTTTCGATTGAGACCGGAGCAGTATGCGATTGGGAATCACCCTTCGAAATCGAAGACAACGAATGGACCTGGGGAGCCGGACTTGCAGCCGGACTTGATACCCCCATGGGTCCTGCGTCGGTCAGCTGGGGGTGGTCTTCAGAGTTCCACAGCAGATGGACAGTATCGGTGGGATCTTCATCAACGTATGGACCGGGGAGGTAGAGACTGGCACTGATCAGAAAAGCCGGTTCCATAAGGGCCGGGCGTGAATCCGGACAGGGTTACAGGAACGTGATTTCAAGAATTCTCGCCGGGCCGGGCCAGGGCTGTGGCGACCTTACCGTAAGACTGCTCACAATAAAACCCGACGGAAGGCTGCCAAGGACGGAGTTCGACTTTCAGCGCGTGGTAACAGTACTTCAGGGAGAGCTGTTTTTCATGGACGGTGATGGAGCGATGCACGTGGTCGGTGAAGGAGATGTCATTATTATCCGCCCCTACGAGAGACACCATTTCCAGAACGACTCGTCATCCCTTGCCCGAATCCACATAGCCGAGACCCGGGGCCGGACATAACATCGTACACTTACGAAAGATAATATGTCATAATAATATGATCTGTATACTGCATTTATTATAAATATTCTAGAAGTATTAGCATACACTCTTGACAAACCCGTCTCATCGGAAATATTAACCTGACGGCAATCATCAACCTGGAAGAGCCATTTCATTGGTATCCAACGAGATGGTAGGACTGCGAATATAACCTTATGGGTTAAGCTTGAATTCTCACAGAAACGGGGAGGAAGCGATGAAAATCATAACAGCAGTAGCATTGATAGCCCTTTTCTTAAGCTGCGGTGGAGAAGAAACGACAGGGGAAGTTCCGGTTGAAACCGTTTCCGAAGTTTCCACAGTCTATCTTGTTCCCGTGGATTCCATAGGTGTTGAAATGGGTGACTCTATATACGTTATGGGAGCAATAGAAGGGCTTGCATACGGCCCCGACGGCAATATTGCGATACTTGACTGCGCCCTGGCATGTATTCGAATTTATTCACCGGATGGTGAGTACCTCAGACAGATAGGCAGAAGGGGCAACGGACCGGGAGAGCTTCAGAGCCCCGCATTCCTGGGAATTTCCGAAGACGGTCATATCTACCTGGCAGGTGACGGCAGTGAGATACTGGGGCTCCACCAGTACGATTATTACACAGGTGAATGGCTGGGTTCAATTCCTTCACTGGGGCCTCCTCCCACCTGCATTGAAGGCGCCGAAGACAGTTTCTACGTCAGGAAGGACATAAATCTTGATACCTCCTCCGGAGAACCGCTGATATTGATAGATATTTCAAAGTATGCCTGTGGGGATGATGAACCCGTAGTGACTTATATTGAAGATACGGCCCCTTTTAATCCAGCTGACATGGCCTCAATGATTGAACTCATTTGGTACGGTTACGATGTGGCTGCTGACTTCTCAGGAAATACATACATAGCACCCAGATCCACTGAGGAAGCGATAGTTATCATCTACGGTTCCGATGGAGAGGAAACCGGGCGAATTGAGCTTGATCTTGAACCGGTACTGAGAACGGACGAGGAAATAGAGATGGAAAGGCTGATCCTTACGGCTAAAATTTCTATCATGGGAGAAGATCAGATGTATCCTCTTGAACCGGATCCTTACAAACCACTGATAAGGGGCCTTGAAATCGATGGAGAGGGAAACATCTGGGTTCAGCACGGCGGCCCCAACGTGCCTACATTCAGCGTGTTCAACAGCTCGGGGGAACTGATACACAACGCTGAAGTAACCGGAGATCATCCGGACGGCAATTCCTGGAGATTTTACATTGACGGCAATGGAATCCTCGCCTATGCGGAGGATCCCGCCGACGGTTACCAGAAAGTCTATATGCTGGAAATGGGTCGGTAGCAGGCAGAAACATCCTGAATTTACGGGTTGATATCAGTTTTGATCGTTCTTCATAAGACTTGATGCTGTCTGTACAGCGCCGTACGCATTACTAGCGTACCCATCTGCCCCGATTGAATCCGCATACTCCTTGGTCAGTACAGCTCCTCCAACCATCACGCGGGTGGAGACTCCCATGGATTTCACAAGAGAAATAACCTTTTCCATCTCAGGAGCTGTTGTGCTCATAAGTGCTGACAGAGCAATAAGGTCCGCATTTGTTTCTGCGGCTTTCATTACGATCTCATCGGCATGCACATCCTTACCGAGATCGAGAACTTCAAACCCGGCGTTTCTCAGGAAGAGGGCAACAAGATTTTTACCGATGTCATGAATATCACCTCTCACCGATGCAAGCACGACCTTGCCGCTGCATGACGATACGTTCTCCTTTTCAAGGTAAGGTTCCAGAAGCTTCGTCAGAATGTCAGAAGCTCCTGCCGAAGCTATAAGATGAGGCAGAAAAAGCTTTTTCCGGTTGTACAGGTCTCCGACTTCCTTCATTGCAGGCGAAAGACCCTTTTCAAGAATCTCTCTGGCAGTCCGGCCGCTCTCAAGCAGTTCCCGACCGGTTGCTTCGGTCTGTCGGTGGTCTCCTATGATGATGCTCTTTCTTAAAATCCCCATGAAGTCCGGGGAAACTCCCTGAGGTTCCAGCTCGGGAAACCTTCTCTCAACCGGGTCGATGCTTCCCATGAGGATCTGTGTGTTTCTGTGCATTTCCAGCACTTTCGAATCCAGAACATCCACGATAGCCATATCCAGTCCGAAGGGTCCGAGCGATGCAAGAAGGGCTGCGTTCAGGGCGCTTCTATCGGGCAGACCGTAGGAAATGTTCGATATTCCCGCTATCGTCAACATCTCCCTCTGTTTGAACAATCTGAGAGTGTCCAGGATCAAATGGACATCAGCGCCAGTGCCAAGGGGTTTCACAATTGGATCAGCGATTATTCTGTTCTCAGGAAATCCATGGCTCCCCAGAATTGCGATTCCCTTCTCAAGCTTTATCAATCTTTCCTCAGATGTTCTGCCGGGACCATCTTCATCTATGGGCAGAAGTACAGCGTAGCCGCCGTGACGGAGAAGAATATCTATTCTTTCGTCGATATATTTTTTCGTACTGATCAGGGAGTTCAGAATACCGATCCCTCCAATTTCGCAGAAGGCGGTTTCTATATTGGCCGGATCGGAAAGGTCAACGGAAAGGGGCAAGCCGATAGAAAGTCTGCTGAAGACCTCATGGATAAATCCATCCGGAAGCAGCCGTTCAAGGCCAAGGTTCACATCAATAATATCTGCCCTTCCCTGGGCCCTTGCCAGGGAAACAACGGAGAAGAAATCTCCTTTCGACAGGGAATTCTGCAAGTTCTTTTTCCCGGTAGGGTTGATAGATTCCCCAACCGCGAGCATTCTGTCCCCGATAGTAACCATCCTGTCCACAGATGTAAGAATTTGAAGTGTTTCAGGGTGCGATTCTACCACTGGACGATTTTCAAGGAGAGAAACATACTCCCGCACATGCGCAGGACCGCTGCCGCAGCAGCCGCCGATCATAGCGGCTCCGCTCCGCGCGAAATCTTCAAGCCATCCTGCAAATCTTTCGGGAGACATTTCATAGACTCCGTCTACCGGAAGACCAGCATTGGGTTCAACTGTTATCCACCTGCTGGAAAACCTTACCATTTCCTGAATTATCGGCAGCAGTTCCGCAGGGCCCGTTCCGCAGTTGGAGCCGACTGCATCCACTGGAAGCTGATTCGCTAGAACTACAAGTGCTGTGGGAGATGTCCCGGACAGTGACAGGGAACCGGAGCCAAAAGTCATCTGGGCTGAGATGAAAGCATCGGGAACATTGTCCTTTATGGCCAGAACTGCAGCCTTCAGTTCCCTTGGGTCCGAAAATGTTTCCAGGAAGAAAATATCAATGCCCGTATCAGCAAGAGCTTGTACCTGTGCATTGAAAAGGCGATAAGCATCCTTCCATGTCATTGTTCCCGAGGGATGTATCAGGTTACCGGTGGGACCGATACTGGCCGCGACCATAGCTTTGTCTCCCACGGCAACAATTGCTGCGTCCGCAAGCCTGTGGTTAAGATCTCTTACGATGTCAACGGTTTTAAGCTTGCCTCCGAAAGTGCATGTAAGTACGATATCCGCTCCGGCTTCAGCGTAGTCGGAATGAATGGATTTGAGAATTTCCGTATTTGATGCCGCCCATTCCTCCGTTGTGACACCTGAAGGCATGCCCCTTCTTATAAGTTCGGTTCCCGTCCCCCCGTCGAGAAACACTATTCTTTTCTGAAGAAGATTCCTCAGTTTTTCCGCCTGTGTCATCCCATCACTCCCGCCATTTTTCCGCCAGTTTCATAATACCCTTTCTTGAACCGGCAATGTAAACGCCTGAGATCATTTTCCTCATTTCATCGATCAGCTCGGAAAGATAATCTAAAGAAAAAGAGAGAACATCACAGTCATCCAGTTCGCGAACCTTTGCGAGTATATGATCAGGTATAGATATGCCGGGTACCTCGGAAGCAAGGTATTCGGCGGAATACCTGTTCCGAAAGGGCATCACGGCAGGCAGAACTGGGTATTCCCCGAGGAGTTCAGCCGATCTTTCTATTGTTTCCATGGAAAAGACAGGCTGGGTTATAAAGAATCTGCAGCCTGCGTCCCACCGTCTTTTTATCTTATCAACTGAATTCGGGTCTCCGAGGGAAACAGCGCTTCCGGGAAAGAAACCCGCACCTGCTCCTATCCTTCTACCGTTCAGATCCTCTCCGCGGGTAAGATGCTGAAGCAGTTTCAGGGTCTGGTCTGTTGTAAGATCGTATACGGCGGTTGACTCGGGATAGTCACCAAGGGAGGGAGGATCCCCGGCGATAAGAAAGATACCCTGCAGACCGCTTCCGGACAGAGCAAGGAGGTCCGACTGAATCCGCGTCAGGCTTCTATCGCGCAGGGCGAAATGCACCAGGGGTTCGATACCGAGTTCTTCCCGAAGGTAAAGTCCTGAGATACAGGGAGACATTCGAACCTTTCCCATGGGCGAATCAGGGATACTTATCGTGACTGGTGCAAACCGCCCCAGTTTTTCAGCCCTGGAGGAGAACAGCGATAAATCGCCGCCCCTTGGAGGTAGCAGCTCAAGAATAAGCGCGTCTCTCCCTGCGAGCTGTACGGAGAGGGTCGGAGGATCGTAGGTTGCTCCGAAATCCTGGATCTCATCGGTTTCATCAGGAATCCAGGATGAAGATATTCTGACTTCTGTACCCTCTGAGAGTTTTCGCGAAAGAGTAGAGATGAAAGCCGGTGTTGTCCCGCAGCATCCGCCTATCAGAGAAGTACTCCTGCCTTTGCAGGATAGCATGCATCTGCAGAAATGATCGGGGTTCTCTGGGAACACGAAACGGCCATCAAAATATTTCCCCGTTCCTGAATTTGGCTGAAGCATCACAGGGAAAGGCGATGATGTTACGAATCTTCTATGGATGTCGAGGAACTGAAGAGGGCCTATCCCGTGATTGGAGCCGAGCATTACTATGTCTGTATGCTCGAATTCGCTGATGGAATCCGCGATGGAATAGCCTGAAGGTGTAAGGAGATCATGTCCGTATGTGAAACTGACCGCGATGGGAATATCTTCCGAGTACGACCTGACGATATCGTATATGATCCTGGCCTGCACCGGATCGACCTGGGTTTCAAGAAGTATGAGATCAACGCCTCCGTTCAGCAAACCCTCAACCTGTGAAGCGTACGTTTCGCGCAGTTTATCGGAGTTTCTGGGTTCGGTGCAGAATGAACGGCCTGTTCCTGGAGGACCGATTGAACCCATTACTGCGCAATCTCTGTTTCGTGCAGCAAGCTTGACCGCCCGGCAGTTGATCTCTTCGCACCTGTCTGCCAGTCCGTGATTATCCAGCTTTACAGTGTTCGCGTCGAAAGTGTCTGTTGTAAGTATCTCTGCACCAGCTGAAGCGTACTCGCGGTGTATGCTTGCCAGTATCTCAGGAGATCTGATAACCGCTTCACATGCCAGATAGCTACTCGGATATCCAAGTGAAAACAGGTATTCACCGATCGCACCATCAGCGAGCAGAATTTTTCCGTCTTTCAGGAGTTTCATGTCTCCTCCTGCTGTAAAGTTAATGATTTACGTATGGTTTCTTTGATGGGCGCTGGATTCTCAGCGCTCTCGCATAAAAGATACTGTATTTTTAAGCCCCTCTTCAAAAGAAGTCACCGGCTCGTATCCAAGAAGCTTATAGGCAAGGGTAATGTCCGCTCTGCTGTGTTTTACGTCTCCTGGACGCTCCGGTCTGTGGTAGGGTTCGAGATCTATTCTGTCTGTAAGACGGCCGATCTCCGAGGCAAGATGATTAACGGTAATACTGTCGCCACAGGCAACGTTCATCATCATTCCTGGCGCAGCCGGAGCGTCTGCAGCGAGAAGATTGGCATGAACAACATTCGCTATGTATGTGAAATCCCTTGACTGCTGACCATCACCGTTTATCATCGGTCCTCGTCCCTCCAGGCAAGCGCTGATGAAAAGGGGAATAACGGCCGAGTAGGGACTACCGGGGTCCTGATACGGGCCGAATACATTGAAATACCGCAGTGCCACAGTTTCCAGTTCGTAGATATGGTGGAAAACCTGCATATATTTCTCACCCGCAAGCTTGCTTACCGCGTAGGGAGAAAGCGGCCTTACATGAAGGTCTTCATTCTTAACCTGTTCAGGTGCATCTCCGTAAATCGAGGAGGAAGAGGCGAACAGAACCCTTCTGCAGCCCGCGTCCAGTGCCGCATGAAGGATATTCAGGGTTCCCTGTACGTTCACTTCGTTGGTTGTTATGGGGTCTGCAATTGAGCGGGGAACACTGGGAAGGGCTCCCTGGTGGAAGACAACCTCCACGTCTTCCATAGCGTTTCTGACGATATGATAACTCCTTATGTCACCTTCGACTATTTCAATATCATCTCTGATATCCGCGAGGTTAGCCCAGTGCCCAGTGGAGAAGTTATCCAGAATTCTTACTCTGTTTCCTCTTGCCAGAGCTTCCCTGGCAATATTGCTACCTATAAAACCTGCGCCTCCAGTTACAAGATACATCTATTCGGATCCCCTCAGTATTCTCAGGGCCGCGGCAGCGGCTCCGAGACCGTTATCTATGTTAAGGACACATATCCCCGGGCTGCATGAGTTAAGCATGGAAAGCAGCGCAGTAACTCCCCCGAAAGCAGTACCATAGCCCGTTGAAGTCGGTACAGCAACCACCGGTCCTCTGTAGAGTCCTCCGATCACGGTGGGTAGAGCGGCATCCATTCCGGCAAAGACAATGCATACAGAACACTCCCTTAAACCGGGAAGGACTTCGGCAAGTCTGTGTACTCCCGCTACACCGATATCGCAGAAGCAGCGTGTATCAACTTTCATCGTTTCCAGAATAATCGAAGCTTCCTCAACTGCATGAAGGTCCGAGGTTCCCGCCGAAACAACTGCCACCGAACCTTCGTTACAGTCAGTAATTTTCATGTATTCTCCCGCTATGAACAGTCTTCCCCGTTTAGAATACTGTCCTTCAGGGAATGTTTCAAGAAGTATCCTGCCCAGGTCTTCACCTGTTCTGGAGACAATGGCAAGACCTGTTCTGCTGAAAAGGTTCTCCGTGATTTTCAGGACCTCTTCAGGACTCTTGCCCTGAGCCAGAATAACTTCCGGTAAAACTGCAGTTATCCCTCTTCCAGTATCCACCCTGGCGAATCCCAGATCCGGCGTAAGATGCGAATTAAGCAACCTGAGAGCGTCGAACGCTGAGATGTCACCCTTACTGAGAACTGCAAGCAGAGCTTCAATACTAATATCTTTCATTACTATCTTCCTGCTGTACTTTCATGCGATCAGAAAAGTGCAGCGGATCTCCAGGATTACTGATATCTATCATTCTATCGTTGGATCTGCTTCTGTGATCCAAATCTTCAATTATCTCTTTAAAAGTATCCCCAACAAATGTTTTACCGTGATATAGATTATAGTTGTCTCGGTAAGCCGGGGGAGTAAGGTTCGGCATAACTACGTTTGCCCCTGCCATGAGACCTCGTTCAAGGCCATCTGAACTTACCGTCTGAAGCGCTGTTGTTGCGGCGATATTCACACTTGGCATAAGCATCCTTGCAAGAGCTATCATCCTTAAGGTCAGTAATATTCGGTCATCTATTGATGGAAGCTCGTTTCTCCTGTCCCACAGAGGGGTTTCCCTGTTTTCAATGTATGGACCCATTCCAATCATATCAATATCTATGTACCTCATGAATAACAGATCGTTAGCCAGGTCTTCCTCCGTCTGACCGGGCAGTCCGATAAGCACACCGGTTCCTGCTTGCCAGCCGGAATTTCGGAGATATTCAATATCCTTCAACCTTTCTTGATAGGAATGAATTTCGTCCGGGGGATGGTACTTGCTGTACAGTTCAGGTGATGAAGTCTCGATTCTCAGAAGATACCTGTGAGCACCGGCATGAAGCATTCTGTCATACTCCTCAAAATGCAGTTCCCCAACGGACAGCACCATCTTTACGTCGGGCAGATTGAACATACTCCATTTCAGAACTCCCTCAATAAGCTCAATGTGCTTTTCTCCCAGGAGTTCTCCCGATTGAAGAAGGAAAGAGCGAAGCCCCTTTGAATAACCAGATTCAAGACAGGCTGTAATTTCCTCGAACGGGATTGTATAGCGGGAAATCGAGCTGTTATCCCTCCGTAACCCGCAGTAGAAGCAGTTCTTTCTGCATCTGTTTGATATTTCGACTAAACCCCTCAGATATACTGCAGGTCCCACCCTGCTCCGAAGAACTGCATCCGCGGCATCGAACAGATTCCTATCCGGGCCATTGCCTTCGAGACATTCGACAAGCTCACGCTTGGCGAGGTTTCCAGATAAATCCAATCGTCGAAGTATTCCTGAATATACACTCGATGACAGCATCCATTCTGGCTGCAGGGCATAGAACTGTGGCTT
>DAOWFD010000410.1 GCA_030638185.1 Candidatus Aegiribacteria sp. | reverse complement strand
ATCACCGCTGTTCCCAATCCTTCCGGTGGAGGGGTATCCATCGAAGTCCCCTCTGTATATGCAGAAGGTGTTGAGCTTCTTGTTTACGATCTTTCAGGTAAGCTTGTTCGTAAGCTTTCCGAAAGGAACGGAAGCATTTTCTTCTGGGACGGCTGTGATTCCTCCGGGGATGAAGCTCCCTCCGGCGCCTACATTATCCGTGGTGTTGTTGAAGACCGGTCAGCTTCGGTGAGGTTCGTGAAGCTGTGAAGAGTTGATTAGTGATTCTCCACCAAGTACTATGTTGAATATCCACGTTACTAATCCTGTCGAACAGGAATTCTGTTTATCCGAATTCCACCAGACAGATAACGTTTCCGTCAGGGTCCTGGCAGTAAAGGTATCTGTTACCGAAGGCATGGATCTTATCATGCATGATACTTCCTCCTGCCCCGGTGATCTTCCTGGCTACTTCTTCGATTGATGGAACTGATATGGCAATTGAAAGATGTCTGTCCATCGGTGAATCCTCGCTGCGGTATACCGAGCTATTCACTCCGGGACCCTGACCCGAGTCCATTCTCCACCCATCCGGCGGTTCTGGGAACTTGCTAACCCCCCAGTTGAACGCTTCACTGTAGAATTCAGTTATTCTATCAGGCTCATCCGATGTGATTTTAACATGAATGATTCTATTCATATAACTCCCCCTTCTTCTATGGAATAGAATAACTAAAATAGAATATGAGAGTCAACAGCTGGGAAAAGGCTAAAAATCCATTCTTCTGAATTTCAAGTACCCAATCGATAGAAGAACGAGACTCCAGAGAAACGCGTATATCAGATGGATAGAGGGAATGCTTGCAGTAACACCGAAAAATGCGAGATTCTCCGTTATTACGGCATCCGCTGGAATAAGGCCGTATATCACGCCTCTGTAACCTCTGTCCGCGGGAAAGGCATAAATGATAGTATACGTTATCGTTTCCAAAGCCTTAGGCGCCTCTCCGGGGAACATCTGCATCATCTCGTACAGACCGCCGAAAAGGGTAGCCACTGCTGAAAGAAAAAAGACAATCAGCATTGAAGCGATTTTTTTAACAACAAGGGAAAGCAGCATTACCGCAGCCCAGACAACAGTCAGCCATGAAAGCATGGAAACGAACACCAGTGGTATGTTTTTAGGGGTGAATGGAAAATAGATCATTGTTATAATGAATATTCCACCAAAGAGTATAAGTGAAAGGACGTAGGATACCGCCAGAGGGGCAAGACCTATTGAAAGGTAGACCTTAAGCCTTGTCTGGGGAAGGGAAAGCCAGAAGGGCATTCGTCCCTGTCCTATCTCCTCGGGCAGCATAGTCGATCCTATTACAATGATAAGGGCGGTCATAAGCGTTGCGGCAAGCGGACCGGCGGTTATTATTGCAGCGAGGGCGGCATCTGCGGGGCTCAGCATATCAACTGCCATGTCAGCCTGTCCGTGTCCCATGTGCAGCTCAGCGGAGGAAGCTGCTGAGACACCCCACCAGTACAATCCAAGAAACGCAATAGCTGCAATAGCGGCGGTCAATACGATCTTCCTTCTCAGAAGCTGCTCTATACTGTTAAGAAACAATATCGTTCCCCCGTTCCGAATCATTGTCCATGATCCTCAGGAAAACATCCTCCAGGCTTTCCCTCATCTGATTTATTCCACTGAATCGTATACCGGTATCAAGTATGAATTGAGCCATATCACGAAATGCGGCGGGATCCTCAAGTTCCGCTACAACACCTTTTGATTCAATATGGCAGGAATACCCCCTCTCTTCAAGTGATAGCTTCATCTCCTCAGCATTATCGGTCTCGATGTGGGCCAGACCGGTCTGTCTGGAGAGGGAATCCAGCTTACCTTCCACGATGAGCCTGCCCCCGCTGATGAAGGTGGCCGTATCACAAACCCTCTCAACTTCCCCGAGAAGGTGAGAATTGATCAGTACAGTGGCCCCTTCGGAAGCAAGTTTACGGATCAGGTTCCGAACGAGTATTCTTCCGCCGGGGTCCAGCCCGGTGGAGGGTTCATCGAGCAGTACAAGTTCAGGCTTCCCTGACGTGACGAGCGAGAGAGCCACCCGCTGTCTCTGTCCCCTGGACATCTTGCCGAGAGGCCTTTTCATGAGATCCACGCATTCAAGCTCTGTGCAACGGAGCCGGAACTCCTCAACGGAAGATTCGTGCCTGATTCGTTCCAGCTGCCTGAAGAGAATGGCAGGAGTCGCCCATGATGGAAAAGTGACGTTCTCAGGCAGGTATCTGACACCTCTTCTTGACAGGGGAGAAGATACGGGAAGGTCAAAAATAGTCACTGAGCCTGAATCAGACCCCACAAGACCAAGAAGGATTTTCATAAATGTTGTCTTTCCGGCTCCATTGGGACCAAGGAGTGAACAAATGGTACCTGGAGATACGGCAAGACTGAAATCCGAAAGTGCCTGCACCTTCCTGAAGGATTTTGAGACGTTCAAGACTCTGATAAGATTATCTTTTTCCAAGAAAGCTATCCTTTAGTATATATTTGCTAATTGGACTTAATAGAACAGGACGTTTTTGAAATATAGTAAAAAATCATCGAGTGCAGTTTTCGGAACGCTAATCGGACTGATACTGGCGTGGCTGCTCCTGAAATTCTCTGTTGGCAGTGGCGGCATCAGTAATGCAATTGGTAACATTTTCAGCCGGGTCGCTGAAGCGGACAAGCTTCTGCTGCTGGGAGCTTTCCTGCTTTTTCTTACGAGCCAGATACTCAGGGCATTCAGATGGATACTTCTGAGCATCGGAAGAAAATACCGTTTTACTCTTTCAATGGCTGTAACAGTGATACATGTCGGACTGGGGCATCTTCTGCCTTTCAGACTGGCCGATGTTGCCTTTGTAGGTCTTTTCAGGCATTTCGGAGAGGTTCCCGTGGGACACGGCACCGCAAAGGTGTTCTTAGCGAAGCTCCTTGATCTTATGGCTATGGGTGTCGTTATAGGCTCCGCAGTCGCTGCAGGTGCAGGGGAAATGGCTCTGATGGCTCCGCTTCTGCTGCTCGCCGGATTTCTTGGAATAGTTTTCATGTTTCCCCTTCTCAGAGCTGCACGAAAACCGGTTCAGTGGATTCTTGACAGAATTCTGCATCTTGATAGACCGCGCTGGTTCGACGACCTTCTTGAAGCTTCGTCAATAAGGAACAGAAAGGGAAAACTGGCTTCAGCCTTTCTGATTTCCATACTGGTCTGGGTAAGCAAGCTTACAATGTTCTGTTTCCTCCTTGAAGCCCTCGGAGTTACTGGAATTCCAAGATGGAAAGTCTTCCTGGCAAGCGGAGTTACCAATATTATAATGGCCCTTCCGATCAACGGTCTGCTGAGTATTGGAACGGTTGAGGCCGGATGGACAGCCGGATTCGCCATGGTCGGGATCGAAGGTCTTGTAATTGCGAATATAAACATCGTAGAATTGGGTTTCAGTGTTCATATACTCTGGACGCTCATGGCAGTCCTTATGATGATCATGGCGATTCCACTGTTATGGCTCGATTCGAAACTGAAAACCCGGAGATATATTAACTGAATTATTGTAAGGAATCCTTTTTGAGCAGAAAGATAGT
>DAOWFD010000066.1 GCA_030638185.1 Candidatus Aegiribacteria sp. | reverse complement strand
GAGCCATCTATGTTCTCCCACCAGGTTATGTCGTCGTCAGAGGCAGATGCTCCCAGGACATCCATGTAGCCGTCTCCATTTACATCCGCGGAGAATACTGACCGGTCCCAAACGAAACCCCCATCTACGGTGTGCTCCGTCCAGCTGGTGCCAGAACCGTCATTGTTCTCCCACCAGGTGATGTCGGCGGCGTTATAGGCTGCTCCGAGGACATCCATGTAGCCGTCTCCGTTGATATCCGCGGAATACACGGATTTGGCACCATCGAAAGCACCATCTATGGTATGTTCCGTCCAGCTGGTGCCCGAGCCATCTACATTCTCCCACCAGGTAATGTCACAGGCAAAAAATGCAGCTCCAAGTACATCCATGTAGCCGTCACTGTCGATATCCGCGAAACATACTGACCAGGCACCATCGAAATCCCCATCTACAGTGTGTTCCGTCCAGCTTGTACCCGAGCCGTCTACATTCTCCCACCAGGTGATGTCGTCGGCCCAGTATCCTGCTCCAAGAACATCCATGTAGCCGTCATCGTCGATATCCGCAGAACTTACTGACCAGGCACCATCGAAATCCCAGTCTACGGTATGCTCCGTCCAGCTGGTGCCCGAGCCGTCTACATTCTCCCACCAGGTAATGTCGTCGTCATAGCCAGCTGATCCGAGGACATCCATATAGCCGTCTCCGTTGACATCTTCGGAATAAACGGAATAGGCCCACTCGAAATTCCCATCTACGGTATATTCCAGAATCGTTTTCTGGAGAACGATATTGGAAGGATAACTGTAACATTTAATATCTGTATCCACATAGAACTCATCGCCCCAGTTGATAACCGGACCAAAAAATCCTGGACCACCGGACCACTCGGTCTGGGTCGCAGTACCGGCGTAAGTTTCAAACGGCGCGAGTATTATCAGAAAAATACCAAGGATTACAGTTTTTAAGTGCATTACTTTCTCCCTCCAGATACCCTAAATCCGGAAGAAGAACGCTTTCCATAATGAAATGAAATAATTGCTGTCAGGTTTGCGCCTTACCGGACTCGTATGGCTTAACACTGATCATATTTTACATATGTTGATCTCAGATGCAAGTCAATGGATAAATAACGGGGACGTACTATCGTCAACTAGTTTGATGTGATATCCTTGATGCATTATTGTAATTTGTTTTAATAGTTGTATTAATTTATTATTACACAATAACATACAATAACCTGTTATTGTTTCTCTTTTTTGGTCTTACAAGTTGAAGAAATGTGGTAAGACCCGGATTTTCAGTGGTTATTCAGGTCCTGTCAATGACAGGAGAAGAAATCCAGCCCCGCCCTCTTTATGGCTTCAATGTACTCCTCGTTGCTCAGATGCATCTCGGCAGCAGAGTAGTGAAGGCCAAAGATGAACTGAGGAATGTTGATCATACCGGTTACCTCCACGTTTCTTCTGAACCTTTCCGCCAGCTCCGGCCTGTACTTTGCATGGTTCTCCGCGGGAGTTACATATTCAGAAGCCGGTCCTGGTTCGTGAAGTTGATGCGAAAGCAGCCTGCTTTTCATCTACAAGACACGTTTCTCAGTTGTAGCTTCTTGCAGAACGCAATCGATGCAGTGATATTCGTACGGGAAGATCAGAGATCAATTTATAGCACTTGCCTTCTTCTGGCGTAACGGGAGAAATCGAAGAGTTGATTGATATTGAATCGGATTGAAAAGAAAGGATCTCATCCATCTTGAATAACTCATCCACCGGTTTTCCCCGAAACGCTACTGGAAAATCCCCCGAATCACTACAATACCGGGACAAAATGCTTGAACAGGATACATTGAGGCTCTCATTGCCCAATGGAAGACGCGTAGGGCAGCCTGGCCATGAGCTTGCCCATCAATACCTGAGGCGCCGGATGGGAGAAATCGGACTGGAGTATTTTCTTGATTATGATTACTCCCTTCACTACAATGCCCTGCATCCAACCAGTGAACAGAGAATCGGATTCACCAACCTGGCAGGCCTTATCCATGGTACCAACAGAACAGCCATGCCGGTGCTGATAGGCGCTCACTACGACAGCGCAATCGATGCGCCATGTTCAGACGATAATGCGGTTTCAATAGCTCTCATTCTTCGCGTTGCTGAAATCCTGATGAAAAAGACTCCCAGGCGTAACGTAATACTGGCGTTCTTTGATGCGGAGGAGGCACCATTCTTTCTTACCGAGAGCATGGGGTCCATACGGTTCTACAGGGATCACTGCAAGGGACTGGATTTCGCCTGTGTAATTATCCTCGATATGATCGGCCACGATTTCCAGTTGGGTATTCCTCTGTTGGACATGCTTCTGCCAGGGATCCGTAAACTGCTTTTTATAATGGGTTCGGAGAGCCACACTCAACTTCCACACATTATAGAGAAGGCGGTATCAGTTACCAGACGGCTCAGGATAATCACCACTCTGAACAGGTACATAGGTGATATGTCGGATCATCACGCGTTCAGAACAGGAGGCCAGCCCTACCTCTTCATCAGCAAGGGCAGGGGACGCCATTCCCATCGGCCGGAGGATGGAATCGACTGGATAAACTTCAGCAGAGTAAGGAGAGTACTGGATTTACTGCTTGAAATTATAGGGTTGCTGGATAAGGCTCCCATGAACAGGGGAAGGCAGACCATCGACCCTTATGAGTTCGAGATAAGAATGATACGAAGAGCTATAGGATGGCCCCTTCCCTTTCTGCTGAGACGTATGGGATTCCGCAAATGCTCCCTGCACACGCGGGATGATCTGGATGCTCTTGCCGGAAAGCTGTCAGAGCTGATAAAGCTCCAGACCTGAAAAAATCTGACACTAGTAGAAACCAAGTCCTGCGTTGACAGTCCAGAGTGAATTAATGGCAGGCTCTTCGTGCTTACTGCTGAAATATCTGCAGGTCAGATCACTGTAGAGAAAAAGATCGGAAGAAACCGGAATCTGCACTCCCCCACCCAGATTGAAATGCAATGTTCGTTCCTGAGAGATGTTTCCATACCGGGGTAAACAGCAGGTCAAGTCTCTGTAGTTCTGATAACAGAGGCCTGCTCCGGCTTTCAGGAAAGGCTGTAACTCTTCATCCCGGAAATACAACTTGTTCGTAAGCCCGATGATAAATGGTGACCAGTATCCTGCCTGATTAAGAGGTTTCAGGGGAACGGAACCCTCAATACCGATACTGAATCCTGATGAGACAAGCAGGTTTACTTCTACGCGAAGTGTTACAATGTCCGCCAGAGCATTGTCATCACCATATTCACCATATTCATATGTATCTCCAAAATCCCCCTGACCATAACCAACCGAGACAATCATATGATTCAGGGCTCCGGGTCTGGGAGTTCTCCGATGTCTGGCTGACACTGGGGACTTCATTCAGATTGGAACTGCAGAAATGAGAGTTACAGCATTTGTCATGTTTGTTTTTGCCGATGTCCGTCAGCAGAGATGGCTGGAGCAGGTAATCGTTGAGATCTCTCCTTTCCAATCTGACACCTCCCTTGTCAGGATCAATGAAACACTCAACAGTGCAGGCCCCTGGTGCAAGGCGGGTTATGTATCCGAATTCGACGGTGTGATTCTGGATTTTCATGCGGGGCTCCGCTGGGTT
>DAOWFD010000405.1 GCA_030638185.1 Candidatus Aegiribacteria sp. | reverse complement strand
GCCAGGTATTCTGCAATGGACCAAATCCTATCCTGGTTCTCAAGGGGAAGATACGGATCATCCCTGCGGGCCAGCAGTATTGAATTACCGCGAAGGCTTCCTGTACATGTGTAGACTATGGAATACTCCGATGCGGGACCCTGACGGAATTCACTGGCTCTGCCCGGTTGAGTGGTACCGTTACTTATCCATATAGCAGGTTCGGCAAGTGTATCGCCTTGAATAATACCGGTTCCTTCCGAAGGAGATTCCTGATCAGCCTCGGGCAAATCACTCTCCTGAACCCTGACAGTGGAGTCAGGTTCAGTACTCTGAAGTTCCTGCCTTTGATCGAGTTTG
This sequence comes from Candidatus Aegiribacteria sp., assembly GCA_030638185.1. Taxonomy (GTDB): domain Bacteria; phylum Fermentibacterota; class Fermentibacteria; order Fermentibacterales; family JCC-6; genus Aegiribacteria. The sequence continues at coordinate 6,719 of DAOWFD010000405.1, read as the reverse complement.
AAGATCAGAAGTAATACGGTGATTACTGCAATTACGATTACAAAAAGAATAAAAGCAGATACTTTCCTACTTCGGTTCCAGGAGTGCTTTCTGAATATTTCCGCTTCTTTTGCCCGGTTTTCCGGTTCTAAATGCTTCAGTTCATTCGCAAGAGTTACCAGATTGGGGAATCTGTTGTCCGCCTCAGGGGAAACCATATTCTCGAGCAGTTCAAGAACCCTGTTTGAGAGACTGTTCCATGCTTCAACCTGGATCTCACGGTTATCACTGCCGGCGATAAGCCTGAAAATCAGCAGGCCCAGAGCATAAATATCGCTTCGTGGATCATCGGCAGTTCTGCCCACTGCCTCCGGAGGTGAGAAGGGTGTATCCGGTATGCCTCTTGCGCCACCTATAATAAAGTGTTTACCTGCGCCAGTTCTGAGGACATTTTCGGGCCCCAGGTAGCCAACTCTGTACCCTTCATCGTGAACCCTTCTCAGGATATTAAGTACTTTCTTTCCCGTTTCCAGCGCATGGTCCTCGGAAAACCCTCCGTCCCGCACAATTGTTTCGACATACAATTCCGCGCTGTCCGGGATGGAGAACAGAAGGATCCTGGCTCCACTGTCATTTCCGGGATGGATCAGGGAATCGGGAAGCAGAATACCGTCTATCTCCGGCCAGTCACCGGGTGACAATCCGCCGGAAGACCCGCTGCTGATTTCAGCAAGCATTGCTCTTCCATCAATAGAAACCCTTGCGAGGAGATAGTTTTCCTCTTCTATAAGGACTTTACCGCCCTCAGCAACGGTTGAAAGCAGGTCAGAAAGCATGTCCATCAGTAGAATAGTTCGGGGCTTCCTTTGTTACTATTACATCATGGGCATGGCTTTCCCTGAGGCCCGCTGATGTAATTCTTACGATCCGTGCTTTCCCGGACAGCTCTTCGATAGTACTGCTTCCCACATAGCCCATGCCCTGTCTGAGACCTCCGATGAGCTGGTTCAAATAATCGACAAGGGGTCCCTTGAAGGGAACCATTCCTTCTATACCTTCCGGTACGTACTTCTTCTCGGTTCTGTCATTCTGAAAGTATCTGTCGGCACTGCCACGCTTCATAGCCCCAATGGATCCCATTCCACGGTATATCTTATACTTCCTGCCCTTGTAAATAGTTGTTTCCCCGGGGCTTTCTGATATCCCGGCAAGAAGGCTTCCTATCATTACGGAAGAAGCTCCTGCAGCAAGTGCTTTGACTATATCCCCTGAGTACTTGATACCACCGTCAGCAATAACAGGAACATTGTATGTGGCAGCAGCAGATGCGCATTCGTATACAGCGGTAACCTGGGGGCATCCGACTCCTGCGATAACCCTCGTAGTACATATTGATCCGGGGCCTACGCCGATTTTTATCCCGTCTGCACCTGCCTTGATCAGATCAATCGTAGCATCAGCCGTAACAACGTTACCGGCCACGATTGCAACTTCCGGGAATTCTTTCCTCAGGATTGATACCGTATCGATCACCTTTACCGAGTGACCGTGGGCGGTGTCGATGAACAGACAGTCGACTCCTGCTTCCACCAGGAGACCTGATCGAGTGACGGCATCGTTACCTGCACCTACGGCCGCTCCGGCTCTGAGACAACCGGACGAATCTTTGCATGCGTTTGGATAGTTAATTGCATTGTGTATGTCCTTGACGGTTATCAGGCCGATAAGATGCTGTCCGCTGTCAACAAGAGGAAGTTTCTCAAGCCTGTGTTTCCTTAGCAGTACAAGAGCCTCTTCAAGGTCCGTATCGGGGGGGGCGGTTATCAGCCTCTCCCAAGGAGTCATCAGTTCTTTTACTGGAGTTGATGCATCGACCTCAAACTGATAATCCCGGTTAGTCAGCATACCTGCCAGTTTGCCGTTCTTCAGAACTGGAAAACTGGAAACTCCCTCCTGCTGCGAAAGCTCAAGGGCATCAGCGATAACATCATCAATTTCAAGTGCGACCGGGTCCACAATTACGCCGCTTTCAGCCCGTTTGACACGCCTGACTTGCTTTGCCTGGCTGGTCGGTGAGAGATTCTTATGAATCACTCCCATTCCACCCTCCTGTGCCAGCGCTATTGCCATCTCAGCTTCAGTTACCGTATCCATAGCGGCACTCAGAACCGGGATATTCAGGGTTATCTTACCGGTAAGCCTTGTTTCGAGATTCGCTTCGGAAGGCAGTATTTCGGATCTCCCTGGAAGAAGCAGTATATCATCATATGTGAGGGCTAGTCTGCTGCTGGACAGTTCCATATACAGATCTCCATTCAGAATTTATCGGCTTCAGTCGCACCAATAGATGAACCTGCCGCATGAAGGGCATGTTTCAACCTGATCGTTCCTATCCGGGGACGCGAAAAAAGCGGTCGGCAGCTGTGTGAAACAGCCGCTGCATAGCTGGTTGACAACGGGTACCACAGCGTTCCCGTAATGCCCGGCAAGCTGATCGTAAAGATTTCTGTGCTTACGATCGATAGTTGAGGCCAGCTCATCCCTCATCTTCTGTAGTTGCTTCGCAGCTGTGTCTGGTGACAACCCGAGCTTCTTCTCCTGCTTACTGATATCTTTGTTTGCCAGATCGGATATCATGACATCGAGATCGTGAAGGCTTATTAGTTTTTCTAGTGCTCTATTCATCCGTTTGGTTTTCCTCATAACTGAATTTCAGTATTGAAGCTGCTTCAGATGAAGACCCGGCGGACAGAATCTTTTCCGCGCCCCCCGAACGGAGGGCTTTCGCAAGGTGTTTGATCAGCTCCATGTGTTCACTCGGTCCCGAGGGTTTAACGGGAGTGATGAAAAGTATGATAACTGTTACTTTTTCCTCAGGCCATGGGATACCTTTTTCGGATTTCCCGATGATAATCATGAAATCATCAACCAGTATGCTTCGGCAGTGGGGCATGGCAATGCTTTTATGCACGACAGTCGGTTCTGCCAGCTCCCTCGTTTCAAGGGCGGTAAGAAGCAGGCTTTCGGTTGTTTTCTGAAAGGAGAATTCTTTTAACAGCTCCGTGATAGCGTCTTCCCGGTTATTTGAAGACATACTCCATTTGCACAGGCACTGTCTTTTCAAGCATACCTCCCTTTTGACTTGGTCTTTAATATAGAATTTGTGTATCGTCCTGCAAGTGCCATAATGAATACATGCGAGGTGAATATTGTCCAGCAAGAAAGAAGCATTCTGTTTTTCCATTACTGATAAATCCAGCGCTTTGCTGCTTAACAACAACGCAGTCAGCCGGATATCCCGGCCTCTTGCGCATCTTCTTGACCGGATACCGATAGACCGGGACGCAGTAATAAATGCGCTTTCCACACAGGAGGACGGCTGTCTTCCAATCCTGCTAGGTGATCAGATCTGGCTGTCCTCCTCTGTAAGTACCGGCAGCGAGAGAATTATAATACTGAAAAACCCATCCAAACTGGAACTCGAGGAATGGCTGGAAGTTATTCAGGGAGGCAGGCCGAGCATTCTTACCAACGGATCAGGAAAAGTATTCGCCATGACCGAATCCACAAGCAAGCTCTTCGCCGGGTATGAATTATCATCCCTGAAGGGTTTCCTTGATCAGGTGTCGATGACAGCTTATCTGTCGGCCAGTTCAAAATGCCTTTCCGGACACCAGACCAGGGATTTCTCGGTTCTGTCAAAAAAAGGACGGAAGAGTAGAAAATCCCAGGTGATATCCCTCAGAAAGTCAGGTGTTATGAACGAACTGCTCATAGCATCATTCGCGTCCCCATCAATGGCTATGAGCTCATTCGAGCAGGATGATTCTAAGTTCACTCGCACGCTTTTTTCAGTGGTACCCGTACCTGCCATTAAAATCGATGATAAAGGTACTATTACAGCAATGAACAGTCATGCTGTTCATCTGGTTTCAAAGGTTGACGGCAGGGATCCCATTGAGACCAAATTCCTTGATTGGATTGCGGAGGAGGACAGGAATAGAGTGGCGAAACTTCATGAAAACCGGATTAATTCTCTGGTTACTCCCTATCATTTCAGGGCAGGTATATCCATTTCAGAGAATGTCACGAAACAATTTGAAATAACAAGCCTTCTCGTGCCTGAAAGAGAAATTTTACTTGTCTTTCTCGTACCAGTCGACAAGATAGAGGGTTCCGATACCGCTCCTCTTTTAAACCAAACAATCAATGAACTGATAGATATTCTTCGTGAGCCGGATCAGGATAACAGCTCCGCAAGGGATATCCTGGAATTTCTCAGAATCGGTACAGGCGCAAGGGGAGCTGTCTATGTCTCAAAATCCAGAAGGATTACAGTCGGCGAGGTGGCTCTGCCTGCCCATGAAAAGCAGTTAAAGATCAAGAAAACCGTCTTCTGGACTGAGGACTCGCTGGGTCATAATGTTACGATCCCGGTAAAGCAGAAGCATGACAAGGCTTACGTAAGGATTACAGGCATGTCTTCCCGAATTTCCGATCAACTTGGAAGACTTGTACTAAGCCTTACGCCTGTGCTGGCTGAATACATTCAGTCAAACCATTACCTGCAGGCTGAGATCAAGCTTCTCAACGCTATTTCGGTCTTCATGACCATCCTGCAGGGTCGTGAGCGGGATGTCCAGACTCTGCTTTGTGAAATCGGATCGATTATAGGCGCTGATTACCTGGTTGTTCACACGGTCAGTTCCAGGGAACCTGTTCTCAAACAGCTGGTTTCGTTCGGCACTTCGACTGACCCCGGTATTCTGCGAATTGAGATTCCATCCATATCATCATGGGCATATACACATACGGAGATATGCTACGTTCCGGATACAGCAGTTGATCAGAGATTCTCCCCCGTTTTTCCTTCTTCAAGAAGCGAATTATCCATCCCTCTCATATCCAACGGAAAAACCATGGGAACACTGACTGTAGGCTGCATAAGGAGAGATGCTTTCGGATACCCTATAGGAGGATTTCTTCAGACAATAGGCACAGCCCTTTCGCTGTGGCTATTCAGGGACAACAGGGGAGTGAGAGACGAAGGGGGCACCCCTAGGAAGGATAAAGCCAACGGAAACATTCCCGGGCTGGAAGACCTGTTGATGAGTCTTTCCTACCGCATGAAAGCTCCCATTACTACTCTAAGAGGTCATACGGACCTTCTCTTATCAGAAAAACTCGGTAAACTTACAGAAGACCAGATAAAATCACTTGACTCAATGAATACCGCTCTTATAAACCTGGTTGAATATGCGGAAAGAATGATTAATTTCATGAAGATCGAGTTGAGCGAGGAAAGCCTTGAAACATCCTGGGCCAGGCCTTCTGACGTGGTTTCCTCTATGCTTCCAGTCCTTTCGGAGAAGGGCAGGAGCCAGGATGTTACCGTGAACGCTGAACTTCCGTCGGAGCCATTCACTGCACCTTTTGACAGATCCCGTCTGGAACAGATTATCGGTAATCTGGTAAACAATGCCATACAGCATAACAGACCCGGAGGATCCGCCAGAATAGAGGTCAGACTGGAAGGCAGTGATCACTGGATACTTGAGGTTTTTAATACAGGAGAAGGAATTTCTCCCGAGGATCTTCCAAACGTTTTCGACAGGTTCTACAAGGGCAGCAGTTCAGGTAGATACGCAGCAGGGCTTGGAATAGGTCTGACTATTGTAAAGAGTTTTACAAGACAGATGGGCGGTACTGTCAGTGTCCGAAGCATGCCTGGATCCGGGACCTGGTTCACAATTCGGCTTCCATTAACCTGATGAACTCAAAAAAACTTTCCAGAACCAGTATGCTATACAGTCTCCCTCCGGGGCTGATCGCTCAGAAACCCCTGAATGACAGGGCAGGAAGCAGGCTTCTCGCGGCTGATATCAGTAAGGGCAGCCTAGAGGAAACGGTTTTCAGCAGGCTCCCCGATTTTCTTGTTCCTGGTGACCTTCTGGTGCTTAATAATACAAGGGTTTTCAAAGCCAGGCTTTCGGGAAGGAAAGCTGAAACAGGTGGCAAGGCGGAAATATTTCTACTGAAGAAGCTGGAGGAGAACGCATGGAAAGCACTTGTCCGTCCCGGCAGGTCGGCAAAGCCGGGAATGCGGCTGGAGTTCATGAACGGCCTCTACTGTACCGTGGAAAAGCGTTTGAAGCATGGCAGGGCAGTTATCAGGTTCAACCCAGGGAAGGATACTGAACAAAGGCTCCGAAAAACAGCACAGGTGCCCCTGCCTCCCTACATTAAACGAGACCCGGAGAAGCTGGATGATACGAGATATCAAACCGTCTACGCTTCGATAACCGGAGCGGTAGCGGCACCCACTGCAGGACTACATTTTACACCGGGCCTTCTTGCCGATCTCCAGGGCGCCGGCATAGACAATGTTCATGTAACTCTGCATGTAGGACCCGGCACCTTCCAGCCACTACGGCAGGAGATACTGGAAGAGAATAGGCTTGATCCGGAGGAATACCACATTTCCGCGGAAAGCCTGTCGGTCATAAGAAAGACGAAACGAGCCGGGGGAAGGATAGTCGCTGTGGGAACAACTACCACCAGAGTTCTCGAGTCCATCGATATAGAATCAGGAGAGTCTTTATCGGGTGAGACTGAAATCTTTATATTCCCTCCGTACAGATTCAGGAACGTGGATGCTCTGATAACGAATTTTCATCTTCCCGGGAGCTCTCTCTTATGCCTTGTGGCAGCGTTTATGGGATATGAATTCATGATGAAGG